>JAYTBL010000294.1:0-11113 GCA_043736975.1 Polyangiaceae bacterium | reverse complement strand
CCTTGGCCGGCACGGGCGCGTAACCCACGGAGGCGATGGGCGTCGTCATGGCGTCGGGCGGCGGCGGATGCTTGCCGCGCCACACCAGGAACCCGGCGCCGCCGATCAGGATCGCGACGAGCAGGCCCGCGACGACCGCCAGCGCGTACTGCCCTGCGCCGGCCTGCGGTGTCGAGGGCAGGCCGTACGGATCCTGCAGCGGCGGGGCCGGCGCCGAGACCTCGAACGACGAGGCCTGGGGAGCGGCAGACGACGTGTAGAACGCGCCGTACTGCTGCTGCTGCTGTTGCGGCGCGTACTGCGGCGGGCTCGACGAGCTCGTCGAGGGCCCCGAGAGCGGCGGCGGGAGGCTCACCAGCGGCGGCATCAGCGCGGTCCCGGCGAGCGGGCTCAGCGGCCGACGCGGCGGACCGTTCGACGCTTGCTGCAGTGGCGGCGGCGGCGCGGTCTGGTTCTGCGGGTGCGCTGCGAGGTGCGAGGGGTGCGACGGATACGAGGCGCCGGGATGCGAAGCGGGTGTGTTTCCCTGCGCGCCGTAGCCGTAGGGCGAGGCCTGGGGGATCGTCGAGCTCGTCGCCCGGGCCAGGTGCGGAGTCGGCAGTGACGCCGTCGCCGGAGACGCCATCGTCTGCGGCGCCGCCTCGGCGAGCCGCGCGAGCGCCGCCGCGGCCTCGGGCCGGTCCATCTGCATCGTCGAGAAGAGCGGGCGCGCCTGCTGCGGCGCGAGCTGGCTCGACGCCTTCACGCCCGAGCGATGCCCGCCCTGCGCCTGGTTCGAGGGCGTCATGCCGCCCGGCGGCTCGCTCCAGCCCCCCTCCCGGTCGCCGGCGGAGGAGGCCTGCCGGATGCGCTCCTTGCGCCGATCGATGAGATCGCCGATGCGCGTCTTCAGCACCTGCGCGACGTTGGACTGCGTGACGAGCTGCCCGCGCGCCACGAACTCCTCGAGCGAGAAGCGCATGCGCTCCGCGGTCGGGAAGCGCAGGATCGGCTGGGGCGCGAGCGCCCGCATGACGATGCGTTCGAGCTCCTGCGGGTAGCCGCGCAGGATGGACGTGGGCGGGATGATGTCGCCCTTCAGCACCGCATGCATCACCTGGTGATCGCCGTCGCCGCGGAACGGGCGCTGCCCGGTGGTCGCCTCGTAGAGGACGCAGCCCAGCGAAAAGACGTCGCTCCGCCGATCGACGGGCGCGCCCGTGATCTGCTCCGGCGCCATGTACGCGATCTTGCCCTTCAGCTGCCCGGCGCTGGTCGCCTCGTGCAGCTGCCCAAGCGCCTTCGCGACGCCGAAATCGCAGACCTTCGCGGTGCCAGCCGCGGTGATGAGGATGTTGTGGGGGGAGAGGTCGCGGTGCACGACGCCGAGGGCGCGGCCGTCCTCGTCCGTCAGCTCGTGCGCGGCGTGGACGCCCGCGCACGCATCCGCGACGATACGCGCGACGACGCGTGGCTCGACGGCCTCGGTCTTGCCGCCGTTCGAGCGCAGCACGCGCGCAAACGAGTCACCGCTCACCCACTCCATCACGAGGTAGAGGGTCTTCTTCTCCTCGCCGAGCTCGTAGATCTCGCAGACGTTCGGGTGGTGCACGCCCGACGCGATGCGCGCCTCGTCGAGGAACATCCGCTCGAACTCGGGCTCCTCGGCGAGGTTCGGGAGGATGACCTTGATCGCGACGAGCTTCTGGAAGCCCCGCTGACCATGCTGACGGGCCGCCCAGACGCGCGCCATACCGCCACGCGCGATGGGGACGAGCAGCTCGTACCGACCGAGGCGCGTGCCGGGCCGGAGGGCGCCGTAATCGGACGGCTCCTCGACCAGCTCCTCCGACGGCAGGACGTCAGCCATCGCCGGAAAGCGTACACCGTGGGGGCGCCGTCAGTCGACACCCACAACGGACATTTCCGGAGTGCGAGAACGTGAGAGTCTGGGGAGCGTGAGCTCGCCCTCCCCTCCCCGCCGTGCCGGCTGGGGCGTCGCGATCGCGGCCACCCTGGGGATGAGTGTAAGTTACATCGATCGCCAGACCCTCGCGGCCATCGCCCCCTCGGTCCGCAGCGCGCTCTCCATCGATCACACGCAGTTCGGCTGGCTGGTGAGCGGCTTCTCGATGGCTTACCTGGTGGGGGCTCCTGCGGCCGGCATGGTGGTCGACAAGCTCGGCGCCCGACGCGGCTTCGCCCTGGCCGTGGTCCTCTGGTCGGTGGTCGCCGGCGCGCACGCGTTCGCGTACTCCTTCGCGACCCTCTTCGCGCTGCGCGTGCTGCTCGGAACCACCGAGGCGCCTTCGTTCCCCTCCGCCACGCAGGCCATCCGCTTTTCACCGGCAGCTCGCTCGGGGCGATGATCGCCGCCCCCCTCGCGATCCACCTCACCGCGCGCTACGGCTTCCGGTTCGCCTTCGTGGGCACCGCGCTCGTAGGCACCCTGTGGATCCCCTTCTGGCTCTTCATGACGCGAGGCGGACGCCTCCCGGCCGATCCCCCGCCGCCCGAGGACGCGGTCGTGCGCGCGCCACCCGAGGCGACCCGGTGGGTCGACGTCGCGCGCAGCCCCGCGGTGCTCCGCACGCTGGTGGCGATCCTCGGCTCGGCGCCGGTGCTCATGTTCGTGCAGAACTGGGGCTCGCAGTACCTCGTCGAGCGCTGGCTGCTCCCCAAGGCGGGGATCAGCGGCTACCTCGTCATCCCGCCGCTCTTCTTCGATCTCGGCGCGGTGGGGTTCGGGTGGTACGCGAGCAACCGCGAGGTCTCGGGACGGCATTTCGAGGAGCGGCGAACGCACGTCGATCTCATGCTCGTCGGCGGTGGGCTCGCCGCGACCCTCGCGCTCACCCCCCTCGCGCCCACGCCCCTCGTCGCCATGCTGTGCTTCGGCCTCGCCGCCGCGGGCTCGGGGGGCCTGCACGTGCTCATCACGTCCGACCTGCTGAGCCGGGTCCCGCTCCAGCGAACCTCGGCCGCGGGTGGCCTCGCCGCCGGAGCCCAGTCGCTGGCGCACATCGTCGTGAGCCCGCTCATCGGGATGACCATCGATCGCACGCATGGGTACGACCTCGTGAGCGTGACGCTCGGTCTCGCCGTCGTGCCCAGCACCGTGGCGTTCGTGCTTTGGCCTTCGCTGCGCAAGCGATAGCGTTCGGGCATGCGCGTCCTCCACACCATGATCCGGGTCGGCGACCTCGAGGCCTCGAAGAGGTTCTACTGCGAGGCGCTGGGAATGAAGCTGCTCCGCGAGAAGGAGTACCCCGACGGCAAGTTCACGCTCTGTTTCGTCGGCTACGGCGACGAGTCGGAGGAGGCGGTCATCGAGCTCACGCACAACTGGGGCGTCACCTCGTACGAGCTCGGCAACGCGTACGGCCACGTCGCGCTCGCTACCGACGACATCAAGGGCGCCTGCGACCGGGTCCGCGGGCTCGGATACAAGGTCACGCGCGAGCCTGGCCCGATGAAGCACGGCACCACGGTGATCGCGTTCGTCGAGGACCCCACCGGCTACAAGATCGAGCTGATCGAGAAGGCGGCGGCGCCCGCCGGTTGACCTGGCGCGAGCGGCGACCGATGCTCTCGCGCATGGGCGTCCTCTCGCGACCGATCGATTCGAACGGCATCAGCCGCAACGACCAGAGCCAGATCATCCAGAGCTTCGCGCCCGCCACCGGCGAGCTGCTGGGCGAGGTGCGCACGTCGACGCGCGAGGAGGTGCACGCGGCCGTCGGCCGCGCGCGCAAGGCGCAGGCGGCGTGGGGCGTCCTGCCCATCGAGGAGCGCTGCGAGCGGCTCTTTCGGCTGCGCGACGCGCTCGTCGATCGCGCGGAGGAGATCGTCGACGTGGTGAGCCGCGAGTGCGGCAAGCCGCGGTCCGACTGCCTCTCGCACGAGGTGATGGTGACCGTCGATCTGCTCACCTACTACTGCAAGAACGCGCCTCGCATCCTCGCGCCGCACGACATCGGGCTCCACCTCCTCAAGCACAAGAAGAGCACCGTCCACCTCGCGCCGCGCGGCGTGGTCGGCATCATCTCACCCTGGAATTTCCCGTTCGTGATCCCCATGGGGGACGTGGTCGCCGCGCTCGTCGCGGGCAACGCCGTGGTGCTCAAGCCGAGCGAGGTCACGCCGCTGACCATCGCCAAGGCGAAGGAGATCTTCGACGCGACGGGGCTGCCCGAGGACCTCTTCGGCGTCGTCTACGGACGCGGGGAGGCGGGACAGGCGCTCATCGACGGCGGCATCCAGAAGCTGGTCTTCACGGGCGGCGTCGAGACCGGCAAGCGCGTCGCCGCGGCGTGCGGAGCGAACCTCGTGCCCTGCGTGATGGAGCTCGGCGGCAAGGCGCCGCTCATCGCCTGCGCCGATTGCGACGTGGAGCGCACCGCCCGCGCCATCGTGTTCGGCGGCTTCGTCAACGCAGGCCAGGTCTGCATCTCGGTCGAGCGCGTGTACGCGCACACCGACGTCCACGATCAGCTGGTGGCGCGCGTCCGCGACCTCACCGGCGAGCTGCGGCAGGGCGATCCGCAGGGCGAGAGCGTGGTCGACGTGGGCGCCATCATCTTCCCCAAGCAGATCGAGGTCGCCGAGAAGCACATCGCCGACGCGCTCGCGAAGGGGGCACACGTCGTGAGCGGCGGCAAGCGGCGCGCCGGCGCGGGGCAGTTCTTCGAGCCCACCGTGCTGAGCGGATGCGACCACTCGATGACGGTCATGACCGAGGAGATCTTCGGACCGATCGTCCCCATCCAGCGCGTATCGTCGGAGGACGAGGCCGTTCGCCTCGCAAACGACTCGCACCTCGGGCTCAACGCCTACGTGTTCACCAAGAACCGTGAGAAGGGCAGGCGGCTGGCGCAGCGCATCGAGGCCGGCAGCGTCGTCGTGAACGACGTGCTCGTGAACTACGCCGCCGCCGAGGCGCCGTTCGGCGGCATCAAACAGAGCGGCTTCGGCCGCGTACACGGGGACGACGCGCTGCGCGACATGTGCGATCCACGCCATGTGTTCACGGCGCGCGTCCCCGAACCCGCCGCCGACCCGCTGTGGTTCCCGTACACGACGAAGGCCTACAAATGGCAGCTGCGAGCGATGCGCGCGCTCTTCTCGCGCGGCTCGCTGGTGAAGCGCTTGGGCAAGCTCTTCTAGGAGATCCTGGATGGCTCAGCGGCGGAGAAGCTCGCGGGCGCGCCGGGCCTCGAGGGCAAACGTGAAGCCCTCGAACGCGTCCTTCATGGTGACGGGCTCGCGATGGCGCGCGGCCCGCACCGACGTGCGAAAATGCAGGTAGCGCGCGCCGTCGAGGCCCAGCAGCAGCGCCACCACCGCGGGGTCGCGTGGCGCGTCGAGCGTCCCGACGAGGCCCGCCGCGGAGGCGAGGACGCGCGTGACCAGCACGTCGCAGGCGAGGATGGCGTTGACCGCGTCCTTCGCCGCCATCATCGCCTCCGCTTGCCGAACGCTCTCGCGGTCGGACTCGGGCCAGAGATCGGCCATGGAGAACAGCCTCTCGCCCGACGGCGCTCGGGCGCTGTCGCTCTTGCTCTCGGGACGCGAGGGCGGCGACGCGGGATCGAGGCTGGCCGCGGGCAGCGTCCCACCCGGGGGCGCGTCGGGGAAGGCGAAGCGCGTCCACGCGCCCGAGCCCTTCGCCGCGGGCGGCTGCGGGGACTCGACGCTGGGCGGCTCCGACGCCGGGCGCGACACCGGGATTGCGCTTCCCGATTCGGGGACGACCGCGGAGATCTTGGTGGGCGCCTCGACGACCGCGCGCTCTTCGATGTCGCGGAGCGCCTGGGCGATCCCTTCCTCGGGCACCGCTGCCGATGCCTCGATGCGGACCTTCGGGTCCTTCTCGTAGCGCTTGAGCACGAGGCGCGTGATGCGCTCGAGGCCCTCGAAGACGCCCTCGCCCTTGGTCGCGACGGTGCCGAGCGAGGGCGCGCCGAGCTTGTTGAAGCGGCGCTCCAGGTCCTCGATGGCGACGAGATCGCTCAGATCGCGCTTGTTCCAGTGGAACGTGTGCGGCACCTCCTCGAGCGTGCGGTTGTGCTCCGCGAGGTTCGCGTAGAGGTCGTCGAGCGCCTCCTGGTTCGTGTCGGTGCGTCCGTTCTGCGAGTCGGCGACGAACACCACGCCGTCCGCGCCCGAGAGCACCAGCTTGCGCGTCGCCGCGTAGTAGACCTGGCCGGGGACGGTGAAGAGCTGGAGGCGCACCGCCATCCCGCGGACGCGCGGGACGCGGATGGGGAGGAAGTCGAAGTAGAGCGTGCGGTCGGTGGGCGTCGCGAGCGACACCATCTTGCCGCGGTGCTCCGCCTTCGTCGCCTCGTGGATGTACTGCAGCGTCGTGGTCTTGCCTCCCAGCCCGGGTCCGTAGAAGACCAGCTTGAAGACGAGCTCACGCGTGTGCGGGTTCACCGACGCCATGCCATCCGCGCGCGCGCCATCGAGGTCCGAGCATACCAGCCTTTGCACGACGGAAGCGCGGGTGTAGTGATCGAGAGTTCGTGAGGGGCTTCGTCGACTTGCACTGCCACTGGATCGCGGGGATCGACGACGGCGCGCGCTCGCCCGACGCGAGCCTCTCGATGCTCCGCGGCCTGAAGCGCGCCGGCTTCGACACCGTCGTCGCGACGCCACACATGCGCCCCGGCATGTTCGAGAACGACCGTGCGGCGCTCCAGAACGCGTTCGAGGCCATGCAGGTACACCTCGAAGGCGAGGCCGATCTTCCCGCGGTGCATCTGGCCAGCGAGCACTTCTTCGACGACGTCGTGTTCGCCCGTCTCGTGAAGGGCGAAGGCCTTCCCTACCCTGACCTTTCGCCGGCGGGCAGCGCTACGCGCAAGCGTGGGGTCCTCGTCGAGCTGCCGGTGCAGAGCTTCCCCCCGAAGATGGAGCGCCGCTTCTTCGACCTCGGGCGCGCGGGGCTGCGGCCGGTCCTGGCGCACCCCGAGCGATACCAGCCGGTGTGGAAGGACGACCGCTGCCTCGACCCGCTCCTCGACGCCGGCGCGTGCCTCCTCTTGGACGTCTGCGCGCTCGTCGGCAAGTACGGTCGGGCGGCCCAGAAGGCCGCCGAGAAGCTACTCGACGAGCAGGCCTACGAGGCGGCGTGCTCCGATGCCCATCGCCCCGAGGACGCCGAGGTGACCGCCGACGCCATCGCGGTGCTCGAGAAGGTGGTGGGCGTGAAGGAGGCCGAGCGTCTCCTCGGCGCCGGCCCCCGCGGGATCCTTGGCCTGTGAATGAAGGGCACAGCTGACCGCGGATAGCGGACGGTCGGAAGGCGGAAGTCCTCGGAATCTCTTGGCCTGTCCTGGGAGCTGTTGGCTGGATCGTGGCGTGCTACACAGCGATGCTTTCTTCGAATCCCCTGGTGGGGCCCGGCCGTACCGCCGCCCCACCCGTCCCGCCCGCCCCCGAAGCCATCCTGATGAGCGACGAGAAGTCACCGGAACATAAAGGGTTTCTCAGGCGCCATGGGGCCAAGCTGATCGCGTCGATCGTGATCACGGCGGGCATCGTGTTCACACTCCAGAAGGGAGGCCTGACACTGGTGCCAGAGGGCGGCGACTTCGCTCACGTCCGCTGGTGGACGGTTCCGCTCTACCTGGTGACCCTGATCGGGATGAGCTACTTCCGCGCGACGCGCTGGAGGTTCCTCCTCCGCTCCTTCGCCGAGGTCCCGCGGCGTCGCGTGCTCGCGGTCTCCTGGATCGGCTTCGCGGCCATCCTGCTCATGCCGTTTCGCATCGGCGAGATCGTGCGGCCGTACATGCTCCGCGAGAAGGGCAAGGTCTCGATGTCCGCGGCCACCGGCACCGTGATGGCCGAGCGGGTGGTGGACGGGCTCTTCCTCAGCATCGTGCTCGCGCTCGCGTTGATCTTCGTCCCGCACATCGATCCGCTCCCCGAGAAGGTGGTGGGGCTCCCGATCAGCGTGAACCAGGTCCGCACCAGCGGCTTCGTGATGCTCGGCGTGTTCACGACCGCGTTCGTGACGATCGCCGTCTTCTACTTCGCGCGCGCTTGGGCGCACAAGATGACGCTCGCGGTCTTCGGGATCGTCTCGAAGAAGCTCGCCGAGAAGCTCGCCGGCATCGCCGAGAAGCTGGCCACGGGCCTGCACTTCTTCGGCAACGGGCGCGACTCGGGCGGCTTCCTCCTCGAGACCACCCTCTACTGGCTCCTCAACGCGGGCGGCATGTGGCTCCTCGCCTGGGGCTGCGGCGTCGTCCATGCGGACGGCTCGGCGATCACCTTCGGCGAGTCGTGCGCGCTGATGGGGATGCTCGGCTGCACCATTCTCATCCCTGGGCCCCCTGGGCTCCTCGGCGTGTTCCAGGCCGGCATCTATGCCGGCATGACGATGTACTTCCCCACCAGCGTCGTCACCGGCGGCGGCGCGGCCTTCGTCTTCCTGCTCTACGTCACGCAGCTCGCGTGGACGGTCGTGGGCGCGGGGATCTTCCTGGTGGGCGACCGCAAGGCGGTCTCCAAGCTCTCGCACGCCCCGGGCCTCGGCGATGACGCGAAGGGCGACAGCGAAGCGCCGCCATCGCTCACGCGCGAAGCGCTCGGCGGCTGAGCCGCTCGCGTTCTTTCACGGCGCGCACGTGCCGACGCTACCGAACGGATTCGGAAGCCGCGAGGAACGAGACAACCGCGCATCGAGAACGACAGGACCTCGGTTGCAAGCCTTGCCCAGGAGGCAGTCGCTGGGCTTGCAACAGTAGCGATTTTGCGGTGCGCAAACGCTCACCACCCCACTGCAGGTCGCCGAGGGGGGGGTCAGGCCGCAACAGGAGCGCGCCACGCCGTCGCACTTGCCTCCGCCGCACACCAGGGAGTCGCCGTCCAGGTAGTTGCAGTCGGCCGCCGTTCCGATCGAAGCATCGACTCCGCTCTCGGCGGCGCCGTCGGTCGCGCCGTCCAGTGCGCCGTCCGACGCGCCGTCCGACGCGCCGTCCAGCGCGCCGTCCAGCGCGCCGTCGGGCACGGGGCCATCGAAGCTCGCGTCCGGCGTGACCACGCCCGCCTCGCTCGTGCCACCGTCGGGCGTCGCGCCGGGCTCGTTGCACGCGTCGCCGGAGCAGCTCACGCTCGAGTCGAAGCAGACGCCGGTCCGGCAGGTCGAGAAGGCGTCACAGGGGACGTCCTTGCAGTCGGGATCGATCGTGATCGGCATGGCGAGGCGGGTGTGGGCCGCGAACGTGAAGCGCCGCCGCGCCACGATGCAGCCCTTGTACGCGGGGGGCTTGCAGGCGGATGCCGCACGTTGATCGTAGGCGACCACCACCACCACCGAGGCGCTGTCGGAATCGCCGGGCGTGATGACGAGCGTACCGATGGCGCGCGTCGCCGGATCGCACGCCGCGGTGGCGGCAGTCACGTACTCGTCGCTGACGCGGCTCTCGGTGGCCGAAGGGTCAACGCCCACGGTGATCGCCGTCCCGTGCACCTCCGTGCATTGTGCACGCGGTGCGAGCGACAGCTCGATCGTCATCTGCGTGGCATCTCGACAGCCGGGAGCCATGGCGAGCGCGAGCCCTCCACCGAGCCCGAGGACACCCAACCAGCGACGATGGAGCTTCACTATCGGTCACGTTAGCAAACTTGGCCCGCCGAGCAGAGGCGTTCTAGGCACGTGGGATGCGGAGATCCTTCGTCGTGGCGGCGCTGACGGCCCTGATCGCCATCGCGGCAGTGGCGCTCCCCGAGAGACCGGCCAGCGCGAAGAGCGCCTACGACTCCGCTTACGGCTTCGATCGGACGTGGAACGCCGGGCTGCGCCTGGTCCGCGTCGACCTCGGGCTCAAGGTGACGGAGAAGGACGACTCGAACGGCTACCTGCTCTTCGACTACAGGTCGCCGGAGAGCGGGCAGAAGCCGGTCCCGGGCTCGATGGAGTTCATCAAGGGCAAGGACGGCCAGGTCCGCGTGGTCGTGCAGATCGCCCAGATGCCCGGCTACCACGAGCAGGTGCTCGTCGACTCGCTCTCGCGCAAGCTCCGGAACGAGTACGGCGACCCGCCCAAGAAGCCGCCAGTCCCTTCCGCCCCGAAGGACGCCGGGACCGATGGCGACCCGAGCTAGTACGGGAGTACCCTACCTGTCCAGGTCAGGACCCCGCGATGCCGACGCCGGTCGGGGCCGGGTTCAGCTTGCCGCCCGGCGCGCTGACCCCCGAGGTGGCCGGCTTCAGGCCCGCTGCCTGGCCGGGCATGTCCGCGCAGCAGCGAAAGCCGATCTGGTAGAAGACGAACTGTTCGTAGTGGGCGGTCGTCATGGGACGGCAGCGGTCGCGGACCGGACCCCAGTAGCCGCCCTTGAGGCCGCTCTTGTAGGGCATGCCGCTCTCGTTGATGACCCACTCGTCGACATTGCCCGTCATGTCCATCGCGCCGAACGGGCTCACGCAGGACTCGCGAGAGCCGCTGTTCTCGCCCTGCCAGAGGCGCGCGACCTCGGCGTCGCGCGTGCGCGGGTCAGCCATCGCCGCCTCGTTCACGTCGGGATGAGGCTTGTCGATGTTGCAGGCCTGCGAGTTGCGCTCGTAGCCGTAGGGGTACGGGAGGCGCTCCTGGCCCTCGCAGGCGAGCGTCCACTCGCTGTCGCCGCAGAGGCGCTTGCCCTGCGCCTTGCAGGCGTCGGCGGCCTCGTACCAGGTCTTCATGACGACCGGCTTCTCGCCGAGTTTGTTCGGGTACTCGTACTTGTCGATGCAGAAGTGCTTCGTCACCGTCTTGCCCTGGCACTTGCCGGTGGGCGCAAACTCCGAGCAGCGGCGCGGAATCGTGGTCTCGGGGTCCATCCAGCGGACGCACTTCTGCTCGAGCGCCGGGCAGTAGTCCCCGTCGACCTCGACCTGGTTCTCGCCGCAGCTGGCGCTCACGCCGATCTCGGGCGTCTCGATGGCCTTGAGGCCGGCGCTGACGGGAACCGGAGCCGGGGGCACGTCCACCGCGGGGACCATGAGGCGCGCCGACGCCGCCGCGGCGTCCGGCTGCGCGACGCTCTCGGCCGACGGCGCGAGGAGCAGCGCGAGCGCGCCACCAACGAAGAGAAGCGACCCAACCACCGATCGATTCATGTCCCCTGTCCGCGGCGC
>JAYTBL010000293.1:0-4716 GCA_043736975.1 Polyangiaceae bacterium | reverse complement strand
TTTGGTCCTCGAACGCGCCCTTCACGAAGCCCTTCGCGTCGGTGGCGGGATGCCGCCGCGGCGGCTCGGCGAGGCGCTGTCCTACGCCGTCTTCCCTGGTGGCGGGCGCGTCCGCCCCCGGCTCTGTCTCGAGGTCGCACGCGCCTGCGGCACGGCGAGCGAGCTCACGTACGCCGCCGCGTGCTCGGTGGAGCTCCTGCACTGCGCGTCCCTCGTTCACGACGACCTGCCGTGCTTCGACGCAGCGGCGCAGCGGCGCGGCAAGCCGTCCGTTCATCGCGTGTTCGGCGAGGCCATGGCCGTGCTCGTCGGCGACGGTCTGATGGTTCAGTCGTTCTTGACGCTCGCACGTGCCGTCGCTCGGCGCCCTGACGTGAGCGTGTACCCGGTGATGGCGCTGCTCGAGGCAGCGGGCCCGCGCAACGGCCTGGTGGCGGGCCAGGCGTGGGAGCTCGAGAAGCAGGTCGACCTCGCGGCGTACCATCGCGCGAAGACCGCCTCGCTGTTCGAGGTCGCGGCTGCGCTCGGTGCGCTCGTGAACGGCGGGGTGGGGGCGCCGTTCGTGACGTTCGGTCGCGCCTTCGGCATGGCCTACCAGCTCGCAGACGACGTGGCGGATGTGCTCGCCGACTCCGCGGTGCTCGGCAAGCCCACCGGCAAGGACCGCGAGCTCGCAAGGCCGACCGCGATGCGTGAGGCGCCGTCCCCGGAGGTCGCCCTCGACCGCATGGTCCGCGCGGCGAAGGCGGCGGTCGACGCGGTGCCTCCCTGCCCGGGCGAGGGTGAGCTCCGCCGCTTCGTGGAAGGGGTCTTCGCCTCGCTCATCGACCGCTGCCGTCACGGGGCGCAGGAGAATCCGGCGCGTAGCAAGCTCTCGGCCTGAAACGCCCGGCCAGCGGTGCTGGCGGTGCCTGCCCCGGGGGGGTATCCTCGCCAGTCCCATGCCCAAGTTCCAGACCCTCGTCGACATCTACCACGACGCAGTCAGTACGTTCCCGGATAGCCCGCTGTTCGGGACGAAGCGCGCGGGTCAGTGGGAGTGGATGACGTACCTCGAGTTCGGCAAGCAGACCGACGCGCTGCGAGCCGGCCTGGCGGGCCTCGGTCTGAAGAGCGGCGACCGCGTCGCCATCATCGCGAACAACCGCCCCGAGTGGGCGACCGCCGCCTACGCCTGCTTCGGCCTCGGGGTCGCGTTCGTGCCCATGTACGAGGCACAGCTCGCGAAGGACTGGGAGTTCATCGTCAGGGACTGCGGCGCGAAGGCGCTGATCGTCGCTAACGACGCGATCTGCGAGAAGACCAAGCCCTTCCTCGCGAGCATCCCCGGCCTCACGCACATCATCAGCCTCGACCCTGCGACCAAGGGGACCGACCAGGTCACGACGTACCAGGCGCTCATCGCGACCACGAGCAAGACGCCGACCATCAAGCCCGACGTCAAGGACGTCGCTTGCTACATCTACACGAGCGGCACCACCGGCAATCCGAAGGGGGTCATCCTCTCGCACGGCAACATCGCGTCGAACGTCAGCGCCATCCACGACTGCTTCCCGTTCTCGTCGATGGACCGCTCGCTCTCGTTCTTGCCGTGGGCGCACTCCTTCGGGCAGACGTGCGAGCTGCACGGGCTGCTCTCGATGGGCGCCTCGCTCGCCATCTGCGAGAGCGTCGACAAGATCCTCGACAACCTCGCCGAGGCGAAGCCCACTGTCCTCTTCAGCGTTCCGCGCATCTTCAACAAGCTCTACGGTGCGGTACAGAAGCAGATCTCCACGAAGCCTGGCTTCGTGCAGTCGATGGTCAAGAGCGCGATGAAGACGCGCACCAAGCAGCGGCTGGGCGAGGAGGTCTCGCTCGGCGAGGGCCTCGTGCTCGCGCTGACGGACAAGATCGTGTTCTCCAAGGTGCGCGCGCGCTTCGGCGGCAACCTGAAGTACGCGTTCAGCGGAGGCGCCGCGATCTCCACCGACGTCGCCGAGTTCATCGATGGCCTCGGCGTCACCGTCTACGAGGGCTACGGCCTCACCGAGACGAGCCCCATCACCACCGCGAACTGGCCGAACAACCGCAAGATCGGCTCGGTTGGCCGCGCCATCCCCGGCGTGAAGGTCAGCATCAGCGCCGACCACGAGATCGTGGTCCACGGCCCGAACGTCATGATCGGCTACCACAACCGCAAGGAGGAGAACGACGCGGTCTTCACGACCGACGGCGGGTTCCGCACCGGCGACATGGGGAAGATCGATGCCGACGGCTTCCTGTTCATCACCGGACGCATCAAGGAGCAGTACAAGCTGGAGAACGGCAAGTACGTCGTTCCCACGCCGCTCGAGGAGCAGATCAAGCTCTCGCCGTACGTGCTCAACGCCATGGTCTACGGCGACAACAAGCCGTACAACGTCGCGCTCGTCGTCGCGAACGTCGACGCGGTGAAGACGTGGGGCGCGGACAACGGGGTCTCGGAGAGCGATCCCGAGAAGCTCCTCGCGAACGCCAAGGTGCGCGCCCTCTTCAAGAACCAGCTCGAACATTACGGCGAGAAGTTCAAGGGGTTCGAGGGCGTGAAGGACTTCGCGCTGATCCCCGACGACTTCACCGCCGAGAACGGCATGCTCACGCCGAGCCTCAAGGTGAAGCGCCGCATGGTGGTGGAGACCTACCAGCCGATGATCGATGCGCTCTACACGAAGAAGAAGGAAAAGGGCGACGACGCCGATCGCGGCGCGGACCGGAAGAAGAAGGCCGAAGCGAACGCCGAATGAGCTGACGGCAGACAGCTGACGGCCGCTCGCGCGATGACGAGACTTCTCCGTACCGTAGGCTGTTGGCTGGTGGCTGTCGGCTTCTTCGCGTGCGGGCGCGATGCCGACCCGCGGCGCGTCACGCTCCAGGGCACCGGCGCGCTCTGCCTCGGGGCGGCGGCGGTCGACGGCGGTGAGGGAGGCGTGTCCCTGGGGGTCGATCTCGCGGCGGGACAGCCGCTCGCGATCAGCGTGCGTTCGCCGTGCCTGAGCAACGTCTGCGCGACCGAGCGCGGCTCGAAGTGCGCAGTGAAGCGGGAAGGAGACCGCCTCGTCGTCACCAGCGAGCTCACCTGGATCGGCCCCGAGGACCTCGGGCGCCCGTGCCCGAAGGACTGCACGTTCCTGGAGGCGGAGTGCAAGACGGAGGCGCTGCCCAAGGGTAGCTACCACGTGGTCGTCGGCGATCACGTGACCGACGTGACGCTGCCCTCCCACCTCGCGGTCCGCTGCGATCGTGATCAGCCGCCGCCCCGCGTCACGCTCACCGTCGATGCCGCGCCGCCTCCCGAGGCCACCGCCACGCCGGCCGCGAGCATGGCGCCGGCGCTCGTGCCGGCCGCGCCCGGCACCGGCGTGGTCGCGGACCCGCCCCCCCGCGACACGATGTGCATAGGGCCGGCAAACGCCGCGACGAAGAATCGCGCGCTCAAGGCGGGTCAGCCGATCGCCGTGACCGTGATCCATCGCAACCTGTGCCTCGGCGCGTCGTGCACGAAGGCGCCCGGCAAGTGCACGGTGAAGCGCAAGGGCTTCGACGTCGCGGTGAACGCGCAGTTCCCGACGTCGACGACCAAGCCCACGCTGCCGTGCACCGAGGACTGCAACGCCATCGCCGCGACCTGCCGCAGCGACGCCCTCCCCGCGGGCGCGTATACCGTCGACCTCGCCGGCCAGAAGCGCACGATCCAGATCCCCGCGCCCGCCGCCCCCGGCTGCACGCCCTGACCTCTCCGCGCCGGGGAGTTGACGGGCTGGTGGCCTCCTGGAAAGCGCAGCGAGTGCTCGCTCAGACCGCTCGGACCGGGAGGGCGTCGCTGCCGGCGCCGCACACCAGGATGCACGGATGGATCGCGGTCTCGAAGGGGACGCGGCCGGCCAGCACCGCCGCCAGCGCGGCGGCGCCCGAGAGCTCGGCGCCGATGCCGACCTCGGTGAGAAGGAAGCGCGCGGCGTCGCGCATCTCGTCGTCCGAGACGAGCACCACCGACTCCACCATCTCGCGGATGATCGAGAAGTTGAGCAGATCGGAGCGGCGCGGCGCGAGCGTCCCGGCCGCGGTGGTGATCTCCGCGAGCTCGATGATCTCGCCGGCCTTCAGGCTCTCGTGGAGCGTGGGCGCACCCTCCGGCTCGACGCCGATGATGCGCACGCCGGGGCGCAGGAGCTTGGCGGCCGCCGCGATGCCCGCGATCAGCCCGCCGCCGCCGATCGCCACGACGAACAGATCGACCTCCGGCGCCTGCTCGAGGATCTCGAGCGCGATCGTGCCCTGGCCCGCCACCACCGTCTCGTCGGCGAACGGATGGATGTACGTGAGCCCGTCGCGCGCGGCGTGGGTCTGTCCGGCGGCGTGCGCGTCGTCCCAGACGTTGCCGGCACGCACCACCGTCGCGCCCCAGCGCTCGATGCGCGCGGCCTTCGCGGCGCTGGTGTGCGTCGGGAGATAGACGGTCGTCGGCACGTCGACGACGCGGCCGGCGTATGCGACCGCGAGCCCGTGGTTACCGCCCGACGCCGTGACCAGCCCGCGCCGCGCGACCTCCGGCGCGAGCGACAGCACCTTGTTCAGCGCGCCGCGCGCCTTGAAGGAGCCGCTCACCTGGAGCGACTCGAGCTTGAGGAGCAGATCCCGATCGAGGCGCCGGCCGCTCACCGGGATGTCCGCGATGCCGCGCTGCACGTCGCCGCG
>JAYTBL010000292.1:0-1774 GCA_043736975.1 Polyangiaceae bacterium | reverse complement strand
CTTCGCCGCTCGGGCGCTGGAAGACCACGATCTCACCGACCTGGCGCTTGAGGAGCGCGCGGCCCAGCGGTGAGCGGTAGCTGATGCGCCCGCGCGTGAGATCGATCTCGTCGGCGCCGACGATCTCGTAGGTCGTGGCCTTGCCGTCTTCATCCTCGACGTCGACCGTCGCGCCGAAGAAGACGCGATCGAGCGCGACGCCCTCGCGATCGACGCGCCCGACGACCGTGCCGGTCTCGAGGCGCTTGGTGAGGTAGTGGATGCGGCGGTCGATCTCGCGCAGCTTCTGCTTGCCGTACTTGTACTCGGCGTTCTCGCTGCGGTCGCCCTGCGCCGCGGCGTCGGCCACGTCCTGCACGATCTTCGGGCGCTGCTTCACGCGCAGCTCGACGAGCTCGTCCTGCATCGCGCGCGCGCCCTTGCGGGTGATGTAGTGCGCCTCGCGCGGTCCGCTGTTCCTGTTCATGGACGTCCTGGCCCACGGTACGCGCTCTCGCAGCCGCCGATGAGCACATCGAGCGCCCAGGGGCGGGCGGGGCCGGCGCCGGTCAGCTCGAGGACGGCCGCCGCGATGGCGCGACGCGAGGCGTTGTGCGGTATCGCGAGCACGGCCCAGCGCTCCGCAGGCGCGCCGCCCCACTGGCGGCCCGAGTCGACGCTCACGTGGCGCGCGCCCGCGCAGATCGCGACGGTGGTGCTCGGCGGACGAACGAGCGCCAGCGCCCGCCTGGCGAACGCGATGCGATCGAAGCTCTCGGTCGAGGTCTGGGATGCTTCCTCGGCCTCCTCGATGCGCTCGATCTCGATGCGCGGCATGACTCCGTCAACAACGTAGCATCGCGCGCGTCAGCCGATCGGGGGAGACCCCCGATACCCCCCCGCGAGAGCTTCGCGACCTCGCAGGCTCGGTCGCTCAGCGGCCGCGCGCTCGACCCTGGAGCTCGAAGAAGAAGCTCACGAGGTCGCGCTCGCGGTGGCCCATCTCGACGAGCCGCGCAACCCGGGCGAACGGCCAGACGCGTGTATCCGGCGGGACGATCATCGCCCAGTAGCCGACCTCGTTCGGCGAGATGTCGATCCACTCCGCATCGAGACGGCGCGCGAGGATCTCGCTGAGCAGCGCGCCGTGACGGCGGAGCTCCCAAGCATCATCGTGCGTGCGGATGCTGTGATCGGGGAACGACTCGAGGAGCACCGACTGCATCGCCTCGATGCCGCTCACGTCCGCGCGGAGCTCGATGCCCCGCTTGAGGCGGTAGTCGAGGCCGAGCTCGCGCGAAAGGAGCGTGAAGGCGACGCGCGCCTCGAGCACCGACTTCGGCAGCGTGTCGAGCGAGCGCGGCTCGTTGCCGAGCCCGGCGGGCAAGGGAAGATGCTCGGCGAGCTCGTCGGCCGCGCCGCCGAGGGGTGGGAGGAGCGGCGCCTTCGCGAGTAGCGGCGGCGGATCTTCGAGCCGGAACGGGGGCAGCGACGCGCCGTGCATCGCGGGCGGCGGCGCCAAGGAAGGCGAGCCGCGCCGCTGGAGGTCCTTCTCGCGCTCGAGCACCCGCATGGCTTCCTCGGTCGACTCGGGCCCGAGATCGGCGTCGAGCAGGGGAGTGTGCATGGGCCGGCGCGCCGCGCGGGGCGCCGGCGGGGGCGGGGGCGGTGATGGCGGGCGCATCGGGGTGGGGCGGGCGTGGAGATCCTCGTTCGCGGGCTCCGCCGCCGCCATCTCCGAGGAGTCGGGCTCGGCGCGCGCATCGAAGGCGGGCGGCGCTCGCGTTTCCACCGA
>JAYTBL010000291.1:0-4719 GCA_043736975.1 Polyangiaceae bacterium | reverse complement strand
TCACCGGCGAGACCACGACCGGTCGCCTGATCATGCAGTACGCGTCGGAGAACATCATCCCGGTCACGCTGGAGCTCGGCGGCAAGTCCCCGAACCTCTTCTTCGAGGACGTCTTCTCGAAGGACGACGACTTCGCGGACAAGGCGATGGAAGGCTTCGCGATGTTCGCACTGAACCAGGGCGAGGTCTGCACGTGCCCCTCGCGCGCGCTGGTGCAGGAGAAGATCTACGGTCAGTTCCTGGAGCGCGCCGTGGAGCGCGTGAAGCGGATGGTCGTCGGCAATCCGCTCGACCTGAAGACCACGGTGGGCGCGCAGGCCTCGAACGACCAGCTCGAGAAGATCCTCTCCTACGTCGACATCGGCAAGAAGGAGGGCGCCAAGGTGCTCGTCGGCGGCGTGCGTGCCGAGCTCGCGGGCGATCTCGCGGGCGGCTACTACGTGCAGCCCACCATCTTCCAGGGCAAGAACGAGATGCGCGTCTTCCAGGAGGAGATCTTCGGACCGGTGGTGAGCGCCACCAGCTTCACCGACTTCGACGACGCGATGAAGATCGCCAACCACTCGCTCTACGGACTCGGCGCCGGCGTGTGGACCCGCGACGCGACCCAGGCCTACCGCGCGGGCCGCACCATCCAGGCCGGCCGCGTGTGGACGAACTGCTACCACCTCTATCCCGCGCACGCGGCGTTCGGCGGCTACAAGAACTCCGGCATCGGCCGCGAGAACCACAAGATGATGCTCTCGCACTACCAGCAGACGAAGAACCTGCTCGTCAGCTACTCGCCGAAGGCCATGGGGTTCTTCTGAGCGCGGTCGTGACCGAGGCCATCAAGCGCGTGGAGTGCACGCCTGCCGCGGAGAGGCTCGTGAACGAGCTCCGCGCGCAGCACGGCGAGCTCCTGTTCCATCAGTCCGGTGGCTGCTGTGACGGGAGCTCCCCGATGTGCTTCGCGCGCGGCGACTTTCGCATCGGGGAGCGCGACGTGTTCCTCGGGGTGGTGGCGGGGGCGCCGTTCTACATGGGCAGCGACCAGTTCGAATTCTGGAAGCACACCGCGCTCACGCTCGACGTGGTTCCCGGGCGAGGCAGCGGCTTCTCGCTCGAGGCCCCAGGCGGCGTCCGCTTCATGATCCGTTCGCGCGTCTTCGAGACGCGCGAGATCGACGCGCTGGAGGCCGCCGGCGGCCCCCTCCGCGGCCCCACTGCTTTCAGCGGGTGAGCTCGTATTTCTTCGCGCCGAGCTTCTTGCACGGGCCGCGGCGGAGGCACCTCGGGGAGTGATCGTTCACGAGGCCCGTGGCCTGGAGCCACGCGTAGACGATGACCGGGCCCACGAACTTGAAGCCGCGCTTCTTCAGGGCCTTCGACATTTCCTCGGAGAGCGCGCTCTTCGTGGGCACGGGGCCGGTGTTCTGCATCGCGCAGCCACCGGCCATCGTCCACACGAACGCGGCGAAGTCCTCGCCAGCGGCCTTCATCGCGAGATAGGCGCGCGCGTTGCCGATGGTCGCGACGATCTTCGCTCGGGAGCGCACGATGCCCGGATCCGCGAGGAGCCGCGTGACGTCGGCCTCGGTGAGCCTCGAGACCTTCACCGGGTCGAAGCCCTTGAAGGCCTTCCGGAAGGCCTCGCGCTTGCGCAGGATGATCGACCAGGAGAGGCCGGCCTGGAAGCCGTCTAGCATCAGCTTCTCCCAGAGCGCGCGGCTGTCGTGCTCGGGGACGCCCCACTCCGCGTCGTGGTAGGCGATCATCTGCGGGTCGCTGCCGGACCAGGCGCATCGCTGCGGGCTCCTCATGACCGCATTCTACAGTGCGGCGAGTGCGGCGAGGCGGCCCCTCAGTCGTCCCCGCCGCCGCTCGCCTTCGGGCAGGTCCCCGCGAGCGCCGCGAGGCGGCAGCTCATGCTCTTGTACTTGTCGCCCTTCCCGGGGGCGACCGCGCAGCAGATCATCCCGGCCGCGCAGCCCTGCGAGACGCAGTCCCCGCAGTGGTCGCACGCCATGCCGATGCACGGCGGCGCCGCGCCGTTCGCGCCGCAGCACATGGTGCCGGCGGGCGCCCCTGCCGGAGGACACGTCGTCGGCGCCGGAGGAGGCGGCTGCGTGGGCGGCGGCTGGGGGACACTCGCGTCGTCTGCGATGGGGATGGCCACGTCTTTGGTGCTCGCGTCCGCCGTCGGATCACTGCCCGGCGCAGCACCGGCCCCGGGGGTCGCGGCGCTGGGCAGCGTGACCTGATCGGGCTCCGCGAACGGTTCGAGCTGCGGACGGGCGATGCACGCGGTGAGGACCGCAGCGAGCGAGCAGAGGACGAGAGCGGCGCGCATCCGTGATCCTTAGCTCATGGCGCGCGCTCGCCAACGTGGCCAAAAGTCTCAAACCTCAGGTGCGGTGTACGATCGTCGCCCTTCTGCATCGAGCACGGTCGTGAAGTCACCGAGCGAGAGCGGCGGACGCGGCGGGAGCTGCTGCTCGCGCGCCGGGGTGCCGAGATGGATGAAGCCGATCATCTCCTCGCCCTCGCCGAGGCCGAGGCTCTCCGTGAGCGCCTTCGCCTTCGTGAAGGGCACGCTCTTCCATGCCGCGCCCACGCCCAGGGCGTGCGCCGCGAGCACGATGGCGTAGCCCGCGCACGACGCCGTCGCCGTCTGCTCCCAGGGCTCGATCTTGCCTGGCTTCAACGAGGCGATGAGCACCACCAGGGTCGGCGAGCGGAACGCCTTGTCGCGCACCTTCTGCAGCTTCGCCGGCGGCATATCCGGCATGTGCTCGGCGGCGGCCGCCATCAACGCATCGCCGAAGCGCCCGCGGCCCTCGCCCTCGGCGATCACGAAGCGGAAAGGACGGAGCAACCCGTGATCCGGCACGGCCCCCGCGGCGAGCAACATCTGCTGGAGCTGCGCGGCGGTGGGGCCCGGCTCGACGAGCGCCGCGGCGCTGCGTCGGTTGAGGATGAGCTCGAGGAGCGCCGCGTCGTTCATCCTCTCCTCATCACTGGCGCGAGCAGCCCCGTCAAGGTCTGCGTGGCGACCCGAGGTGGGGGGTGCCGCTACTCGAGGGTCTAGTCAAAGAGGCCGTTGGCGGTGGCGGTCTCGAAGGCGAGGCGGAGAGCGTCGTGGCCGGGCTCGATGCCTGAGCGGAGCTCCTCGCCGCCGAACACCGCGCGGAGCAGGGTGCGGCCCTGGGGATCGCCGCTCGCGCGCTGGAAGGCGGCGGCAGCGCGCTCGTAGTCGGCGGGCGCGAGGTTACGGCGCGCGGCGACCACGTCGCTGGGGATCGACCCGAACGTGGTGAGGACGCGCACGCGGAGGTCCTCGATCTCGGACCAGGCGCCCGAGTGCTCCTCCTCGCCTTCGCGGATGCGCGCGTAGGTGCCGACGACGTCGCAGTCGCCGCGCGTCAGGGCGAGGAGCGCGTCACGGTGGGTGCCGTGAAACGTCTCGCTCGCGAAGGTCACGGTCGGGTCGATGCCGGCGCGCGCGAGCTCGATGCGCGGCACCACGTAGCCGGCCGCGCTCCACGGGTCGACCCAGCCCGCGCGCGCCTTGGCGCCGCGGAGGTCGGGGAGCGTCACCAGCTTCGAAGTCGCGGCCACGATCAGCGCCGCCGAGTAGTTGGTGTTGCCGCCGCGCGCGATGCAGCCGAGCGGCGTGACGCCCTCGGCGATCCACGAGTAGACGACGGGCGGGAGCCAGGCCACGTCGGTCTTGCCCTCGCGCACGCTGTCAGCGAGCGCGCGATACGTCGGCCAGGCCTTGCGCTCGATGCTCAGCTCGTCGTGATCGCGCAGCCACGTCGCCAGCTGCTCGAAGCTCGCCGAGGACGTCTCTTCCTCGGGAGGAGCGACGAGACCGAAGACGAGGCTGGAGGGCACAGCCGGAGCATATCACTCGACCGAGGCCCGCGAAGCTCAGCGCGTCGAGATGGCCTTGACCTCACCGTCGGTGAGCGCGCGCGCGTAGAGGCGGACGTCGGAGAGCTTGCCCTCGAAGGGGGCGTTGTTGGTGATCGGCGCGCCGATGCGGAGCGGCGCGACCGACGGCGCGTACTGCGCGGCCGTGAAGGTGCGCTTTCCGCGGTTCACGCCGTCGACGTAGAAGGTGACCGAGGTCGCGCCGTCGAACACCGCGGCGACGTGCATCCACTCGGTGACGAACACCGGATCGGACTTCAGGTCGGTCGCGGTCCCGGCCTTGTCGCTCAGGCGCATCCCGATGCTCAGCATGCCGGCGGCCGCAGGAAAGACCGCGAAGCCCCACGCGTCCTGGGTGCCGTCGGAGCGCGAGACGAAGAAGCGCGCGTAGGCCGGCGCCTTCGCCGAGACCCAGGCGAGCGCGGAGAACGCCGGGGTGAGCGGCGGCCCGCCCACGCGCAACGCTGCGGCATCGTCGATCGCGACCGCGCCGCCCGCGAACGCGAGCGCATGCCCCGCCCCGCCGCGGCCTGTCGTCCACGAGACCGCCCCCGTCAGCGTGCCCGGATAGCGGCCAAGGCAGTCGCGGGCGAAGCTCCCGGTCCCCTCGTCGAGCGGCCACGCGGCGAGCGCGCCCGCGCAGGGCGCCGGCTTCGCCACCGGCACCGGCGGGGCCGCGGCGTCGGGCGTGGCGGCCGGCGCGTTGTCATCGTCGGCCGCGGACGCGATCGCGTCGTAGAGGGGGTTCGAGCAGCCCGACGTGCCGAGCACAACGAGCAATGCCACCGCCGCGCGCATGAC
>JAYTBL010000290.1:0-11128 GCA_043736975.1 Polyangiaceae bacterium | reverse complement strand
GGCCCTCGCGCGCCGCCCAGGCGCCGTCGCCGATGCCAGGGTCCTCGGCGAGGTCGTTCGTGACGTGGGGCATCCGCGTCTCGGCGATGGCGCGAGTCTCGGGCTCGAGCGCGGGGGCAGGCCGCGCCCGCGTGCTCGGCGATGGCCTCGGCGCAGCGCTGGAGCACCGCCGGCAGCGGCCCGCTCTGCGTGAGCGCGACCCCCACCTGGGCGGTGAGCTCGGCGATCCGCATCCGCTCGTGATCGGCGCGCTCGGCCTCCTTCCGCTCCGTGAGATCGATGGCGATGGCGATGCCCTCCGCCTCACCGAGGATGGCGGCGCCGGTCAGGACCGGTACGCGAGTCCCGTCCTTGCGCAGGAGATCCATCTCCCACGGCGCGGTGACGCCGCAGCTCGCGAGCTGCGCCTGCGCGACCTCCCCGGCGGCCTTGGACTCGCCGGCGGTGAGATCCTGCCAGCTCGCGCGGCGGGAGATGAGCTCGGACCGCGAATACCCGAGGAGGTGCGCGCCGGCCTCGTTGACGTCGGAGATGCGGCCGCGCTCGTCGGAGATGGCGATGAGGATGAGGATGAGGATGAGCCCGGAGTCCCTTGGGCGGCGGAAGCGCGCCTCGCTCTCGCGGAGATGCGAGGTGCGCGCAACCACCTCGGCCTCGAGCATCTGGCTGTACTGATCGTAGGCCTTCAAGCGCAGGAGGTTCCGCACCCGCGCGCTGAGCTCGGCGCGGTCCACCGGTTTGCTCAGAAAGTCCGCGGCGCCGGCCTCGAGGGCACGCATCTTCGCTCGTGGTCGCCGTGGGCCGTGATCACGATGATGGGAATGCTCGTGGTCGCGACGTTGTCTCTGAGGCGCTTCGCGACCTCGTAGCCATCGATCCCCGGCATCATGACGTCGAGCAGGACGAGGTCCGGGGGGTCGGCGGCGACGCTCGCGAGGGCCTCGGCGCCGCTCGCAGCGGTCTGCAGCACGAAGCCTTGGGGCGCGAGCATGATCTCGAGGAATCAGCCGGCTCGGCCGTCCCCCGTTCGGTGGTCAGCATTGGTCCCCCTGGCGACGACCGCCCCCGATCGCGCCCGCACGCCAACCGTAGGCCTCCACGGTCGACTCGCAACGCGCATTCGACAAAGTTGTCGCAGCGCGAGCTGGGAGCGGCCCTCTCGCTAATGCCGAGCGCGTGCAGCCGGGAAGAAGAGTAGCGTGACACCGTGGAGAAGGCGCCGCTGCAGCTGGGCGAGCTCACCGAGGAGCTGCGCGCGTTCAACGAGCGTCTGGTGCTCAGCAACCTGCGCGAGCAGGAGGCCTCCGCCGCGGCCCAGCACGATCGCGCGATGCTCGAGGCGCTGCTCGCCACGCTCCACGAGGGCGTCGCGATCCTGCGCGGATCCAGGCGGATCGTGATGCTGAACGTCGCGGCGCGGCAACTGATGGGAATCGGACAGGACGAGGAGACCTCGTTCGACGATCTCTCGCGCCTCGACCTGCGGCGCCTCGACATGACCCACCTGCCCGAGGCTGAGCGGCCGCTTTTGCGCGCGCTGCGCGGTGAGGCGTTCGTCGACGCAGAGATGCTGCTCGTGCTGGCCGCGGGGGACGTCCGTCGCGTGACCGCGAGCTCCACGTGTACGAGGGTCAACGGCGAGGTCGCGCTCGCGATCGTCGTCTTCCGTGACCTGACCGAGCGCCACCGCCTCGAGGCTCACCTCGCGCAGACCGCGCGGCTCGCCGCGGTGGGAACGCTGGCCGCCGGCGTGGCCCACGAGATCAACAACCCGCTGACGTCGGTGAGGGCGAACATCGAGCTCACCGCCGACTGGCTGCGGCGCGAGGCCGCAACCCTTTCGCCGATCGCGCTGGTCGGGCTCGAGTCGATGCTCGCCGACGCGCTGTCGGGCTCCGACCGCATCGCTACGATCGTCAGCGGCCTCGAGACCTTCGCCGGCGAGGCCGAGGAGCGGCGGTCGGTGATCGCCCTCCACGTCGTGCTCGATCGGTCGATCGCGCTCAGCGCAAACGAACACCGGCACCGCGCTTGCCTGTCGAAGGTCTACGGCCCAGCGCCGCTCGTCGAGGTCGACGAGGCGCGCATCTGCCAGGTCCTCGTGAACCTCCTGATCCACGCCGCGCACCGTCTGCCGGAGGGTGACGCCGGCCGCGGCGAGATCGAGGTGACGGCGTCGACCGGCTCCGACGGGAGGGCGGTCATCACGATCCGCGACAACGGGCCGCCCATCGCGCAAGAGGCGCTCCCTCACGTCTTCGATCCCTCCTTCGTCACCAACGCCACCGGCCCGGACCTCGGACTCTCCCTCTGTCGGAACCTCGTGCTCGCGATGGGCGGCGAGATCGACGTCGATAGCCGCCCGGCTACCGGAACGACGTTTCGCATCCGCTTGCCAGCCTCGACCGCGCCGCAGGAACGGACTCCGCCAGCGGCCTTCGTCGCGCCAGCGGTGGTCGTGCGCAAGGCCTCCGTCCTCGTCGTCGACGACGAGCCTTTGATCGGCGTCCTGCTGCGGCGCATTCTTTCGGGCGACGACGTGACCGTCGTCAAGACCGTGGAAGAGGCGCTCGCGCTGCTCGCTGCGCGCAGGACGTTCGACGTCATCTTCTCCGACCTCATGATGCCGGGGCGATCGGGCATCGACCTCCACGACGAGCTGGCGCGCTCCTCGCCCCAGCACCTCGAGCGGCTGATCATCATCACAGGGGGCGCGTTCACGCCTGCCGGCGTCGCGTTCTTGGAGCGCGTGCCGAACCAGCGCATCCAGAAGCCGTTCGATGCCAAGGCCATCCGCGCGGCGGTGCGAAGCCTCGCCCGGGGTGACTCCCGATGAAGCACCTCGAGGTTGCGCTCCGGCTGCTCGCCCTCGAAGGCGCGGACCCCGAGGCGGCGGTGCGCGTCTACGCGCGCATGGCGGCGCGCTTCGAGCCGCTGATCGGCGTCGCGGGCATGCGTGCGATCCTGGTTCGCAGCGCGAAGCTCAGCGTGGCCGAGTACCCGTGCTTCGCGTCGCTGGCCGTCGCTCCGCCGGGGTCGATGCATACCGTCGAGGACCGACTCCAGGCCTCCTTCGGCGAGCACGAGCCGGCGCCGCTCTCGGCCGCCGCCGCCCTTTACGGGAAGTTGCTCGGCCTCCTCGCGTCTTTCATCGGCGAGCCGCTGGTGCGGCAGGTACTGCGCGGGGCCTTCCCCGCGCTCGAGCAGAACGTCAGAGGGAGCGAGCCATGAGCGACCGCGTACCGATTCGGAAACTTGCCTCGGGCGTGCCCGGGCTCGACGAGGTGCTGGGCGGCGGCATCCCCGAGCTCTCCTTGAACCTGGTCGTGGGTAGCGCGGGCTCCGGCAAGACCACGCTCGGTCACCAGATCATGTTCGCCAACGCGCGGCCCGACGCCACCGCGCTGTTCTTCACCATCCTCGGCGAGCCGCCGCTCAAGATGCTGCGCTACCAGCAGCAATTCTCGTTCTTCGATGCCTCCAAGCTGAACGAGTCGGTTCGCTTCATCAACCTCGGCGAGGAGCTACAGTCCGAGGGCGGGCTGCAGCGCGTCCTTAGCCGGATCATCCAGGAAGTCGAACGCCATGATCCGCGGATCGTGGTGGTCGACTCCTTCCGCGCGATGGTCCGTCGGACGCTCGCCGGGGTGACCGGCGAGATGGAGATGCAGGACTTCATGCAGCGGCTGGCGGTCCACCTTACGAGCTGCGAGGCCACCACCTTCATGCTCGGCGAGTACAGCCACCACGACGAGGACAGCTCGGTCTTCACCGTGGCGGACGGCATCGTCATGCTCACCCAGGCGGTCGAGCGCAACTCGGTGGTGCGCAAGCTCCAGGTGGTGAAGATGCGCGGGCAGGGGCAGATCCCCGGCCTGCAGACGATGCGCCTCACCGACGACGGGATGCTGGTCTACCCGCGGCTCCCCAAGCCCGACGAGGTGGCGAGTGACACCGCGCCGCTCGAGCATCGGCTGTCGACCGACTTGCCGATGCTCGACGAGATGCTGGGAGGAGGCATCCCGCGCGGCTACTCGGTCCTGGTGGCCGGCCCTTCGGGCGCGGGCAAGACCGTGCTCTCGAACGAGTTCATCATGGCGGGGGTGAGGGCGGGAGAGCCCGGCGTCATCGCTGTCTTCGAGAAGCGCCCCAACGACTACCTGCAGACCACGCCGCGGGGCAGAGAGCTCGCGCAGTTCGTCGCGCAGAACAAGGTCGAGATCGTCTACCTGAGGCCCCTCGACCTCTCGATCGACGAGACGCTCACGGCGCTGCGGGACGCGGTGCTGCGCACCGGCGCCAAGCGCGCGGTCATCGATTCGCTCTCCGGCCTCGAGCTGGCGCTCGCGCCCACGTTCCGCGAGGACTTCCGCGAGTCGCTCTATCGCATGGTCGGCGCGCTCACCAGCATGGGGGTGACCGTGGTCTCCACCGTCGAGCTGCCGGACAGCTACATGAATCTCCAGTTTAGCCCGCACGGCATCGCCTTCCTCAGCGACGCCATCATCATGCTGCGCTACCTGGAGCTCGAGAGCGAGCTGCGGCGCGCCGTGGCGGTGGTGAAGGTGCGCGGGAGCCAGCACAGCAAGGAGATCCGCGAGTACGCGATCGACGCGACCGGCCGCCTCACCATCGGGGCGCGCCTCACCGGCTACCGAGGTCTCCTCACGGGAACGCCCCGAGAGAGAGGGGTAGGCGATGGCTCCGGCTGAGCGCCCACCGCCGCCCGCCGCGCCGGCCGTGCAGGGAGTCCTTCGTGACCAGCGCGACGCGAACGAGCAGCTGGTCCTGGCAACGCTGCGCGCGCAGGCCGAGACGGACACGGCGCGCGACGCGCAGGGCGCGGCCGAGGCGCTCGCGGAGTCGATGCGCGTGCGCGCCGAGGAGCTCCTCGCGGTCGCGGAGTTTCGCGAGCGCCTGATCGGCATCGTCGGCCACGACCTCCGCAATCCGCTCAACTCGATGCTGATGGCGAGCGGTCTGCTGCTCGCGCACGGCGAGCTCAGCGAGGCCGACGGCCGGCTCGTCCATCGCATCGTCGACAGCGGCCAGCGCATCGCGCGGATGATCACCCAGGTGCTCGACTTCACGCGCGGCAAGCTGGGGGGAGGGTTCTCGCTGGAGCCGACGCGCGCGGACCTCGGTGAGATCTTCCGCGACGTCGTCGAGGAGCACCGGCTCGGCTCGGGCGCGGAGATCCAGCTGGAGGTCGCGGGAGACGTGGTGGGCCGCTGGGACGGCGATCGCCTCGCCGCCGTGGCCTCGAACCTCGTGGGCAACGCGCTCGACCACTCGACGCCCGCGACCCCGGTCACGGTCCGGATCCATGGCGACGAGGGGATGGTCTTCGCCGAGGTCTCCAATCTCGGCCCGCCCATTCCGATCGCGATGCTGCCCACCATGTTCCTGCCCTACCGCAGCGGCAGCAGCGAGCGGCGGCGGGTCGGCCACATGGGCCTCGGCCTCTACATCTCCAGCGAGATGGCGCGCTCCCACGGCGGCACGCTCGGGGTGCGCTCGGCCGACGGCTCCACCACCTTCACGCTGTCGCTGCCGCGCACGTTCGTTCCGTCCTGAATCGGCGTGCAGATCCTGCGCAGCGGCGAACGGCTTGCAGCGTCGGCTCGCTGAGGGGCGAGCGAAAGCAGCGGCCCGCGCGAGCGCCCGACGCGGCACGCTACTCGCATCGCAATCGCCGGGAGGTCCGACCATGAAATGTGTGGAGATCATGAGCGCCCCGGCACGGACGGTCCGCGCGGAGGAGGACGCTCTCTTCGCCGCCTGCCTCATGCGTGAGCACGGCGTCGGCTTCCTGGCCGTCTGCGACGCCGAGGGCCGGCTGGTCGGGGTCGTGACCGAGCGCGACCTCGCCATCCGCGTATGCGCGGAGAACGAGGAGGCCAAGGACGTCTCGGTCTCCGAGATCATGACGCCGCGCGCGATCACCTGCCGCCCGACGCACTCGATCGGCGAGGTGAAGCGCCAGATGCTCGCGCATCGCCACTCGGTCCTGGCGGTCGCCGACGAGAGCGATCGTCCGATCGGGGTGATCTCGCTCCGCGACATCTACGAGGCCGCCGCGGCTACGGCCTCGTGACGACCTCCATGGCCTCGTCGCCGCCGCCGCCCTCCGTCCGTCCGCTCACCATCGCCGAGGTCATGAAGGTCGCGCCCCCTACCGTCCGCCACGACGCCCACTTCGCGGCGGCCCAGGCGCTCATGCGCGGGCACGACGTCCGCCACCTGCCGGTGCTCGACGCCGAGCGCCGCCTCGTCGTGGCGCCCGGGGATCTGGTGGCCGACGTGGCCCGCGAGATGGCCGAGCGCGGCCTCGACTGCGCCGTGGTCGTCGACCGCGGTCAGGTGGTGGGCCTCTTCACGGCCTCCGATTCCCCGGCGCATCCGGCCGCTCGCGACGCGCTGTAGTACGGGACAGGTCAGCGGCGGGCGCGCGCGACCCAGCGGAGTCCGTCGACGTCGGTGAAGACGCCGATCGGGACGCCCTCTCGAGAGATGACAGTCGCCTCCCGCAGATGCCTCGCGGCGAGCAGCCGCAGCGCGGCGCGCACCGGGGTCCGCTCGTCGATGGCGATCACCGACATCATCGCCGCCCCCACCAGCGCGACGTGCTGGTGACGCGAGCGTCCCACCGAGCCGTCGTGCACGACCCCGACCATCACGTGAGCGTCGTCCACGACGGCCACCGATCGCCGATCGCCGTCGTGGATCACCGTCAGCGCGCGCCCGAGGGAGACCGACTGCGCGACGACCACGGTGCCCCGACACAGCACGCTCCCGACCGCCGTCGACTCGCCGTCGTGATCGGGCACCAGCTCGGGCGATGGCGGCGCGGTCGAGCAGTCGACCGTGGGCGGCTCCCCTTCCGCGATCGCATCGCAGTGCACGCATGCGCAGCAGGCCTCGACTTGCACCGTCTGCCGCTGCAGCTGGCAGAAGACGACGTGCTCGCTCACCCGGGTCCCGTCCGCCTCGACCACGTCGAGCCGGAGGATCGGATGCTTGATCTGGCGAGACGTCACGACGTCAGTCCCGCCGGCCAGGTCTGCAGGCGCGACTCGAGCACGGCCACGGTCGCGGCGAGCGGCGCCTCGGTGTCGACGATCAGCCGCTCCGCGCTGGGCAGCTCGAGGACTTCCTCCACGCGCGCGCAGAACGCGTCGAAGATCGCGAGGCGCCCATCGGAGACGCTGCTCTCCCGCTCGCGACGGAGCAGCCGCTCCCGGCAGATCTCGGGCCGCGCGCGGCACTCCACCATCAGGAACGGGACGCCGTGCTCGTGCGCGAGATCGCGCGCGGCGCGGCGCAGCTCCTCGGTGCGAAACGAGGCATCGAGCACCACCGGCCGGCCCGACTCGAGCACCGTCGAGGCCTGGAGCATCAGCTCGGCGTAGACGCGCTCGGTCATCGCCGGGTCGTACGCGCCCTCGAAGGCCTGCGAGGCGTCGTGGGTGGTGGGCGCGAGGCCGAGGAGGTGCTTGCGCGTCCGGTCGGCGTCGATCACCGGCGCCGAGAGGCGATCGCCCAGGGCCTCGGCGACCGTGCTCTTGCCGGACGCGATGATCCCGCCCACCGCGACGACCGCCGGCGTGAGGAGCGAGCGCCGACCTGCGGACAGGGCGAGCACGAAGTGACGCCGCGCCTCGATGCGCGCGCGCTCGCGGTGCACCCCGGTCGCCTGCTGGGCGGTGATCATGGCGACCTTGGCCCGCACGTAGGCGCGGTACGCCTCGTAGAAGTCGACGACGGAATAGAGATCGAAGTCGTTCGCGGCGCGCGCGTAGCGGGCGAGGAATCGCTCCGCGAGATCCACCCGGCCGTGAGCCGCGAGATCCATGGAGAGGAACGCGACGTCCGCGCAGACGTCCGCATTGCGAAAGCGGTCGCTGAACTCGATGCAGTCGATGATCGTGAGCTCGCCGGCGTCGCCGCAGTAGAGGTGCTCGAGGCGCAGATCGCCGTGACCGTCCCGGACGCGTCCCTTCTCCAGGCGGCGCTCGAAGGTGCGCGCGCGCTCACGAAGCTGGTCGAGCTGCCACCGCTCGATCTCCCGCCCCTCCTCGGGCGTGACGAGACCCGAGGCAGACACATCGAACGCCGCGAAGTTGTCGGTCACGTTCTGCCCTATCGCCGCGACGGTTCCCCAGCGTCCCGCGTCCACGCTGGCGGCGCGGGCGTGGAAGTCGGCGAGCATCGAGGCGGTGGCGTCGAGGTGCGAAGCGGTGAGGGTCCCGGCCGCGAGGCGGACGTCGGCGCGCACCGGGTCCGGGAGGCGGAGCATGTGCACCGCCCAGTCGACGACCTCGCCCGCGGGCCCGAGGTGATGACGACCCGCCTCGTCGAGGCGGACCGGCACGAGCCCGAGGTACGCGCCGACGGCGAGGCGCGTGTTGAGGATCAGCTCGGCCTCGCAGGCGCGCTGGCGCGCCGCGAGCGTCGTGAAGTCGAGGAACCCGAGGTTCACCGGCTTCTTGACCTTGTAGACGTCGCCCTCGGTCAGGAAGACCGTCGAGACGTGCGTCTCGCGGAGCTCGACGTTCGCGGGCCACGGCGCTGGGTAGGCCTCGGGCCTCAGGAGGTCCGTGACCAGGTCGGTGACGGGGGTCGGAGCGGCGGTGCTGGCGGCGGTTCGGTGCATCATTCCTCGCGGATCCTCAGCACGACGTCCTCGGGTCGCTGGCCGTACGCGAACGGGAGGAGCGTCGCCTCGGGCTCGGGCGGACTCTCGGCGAGCGCAACGACCTTCACGAGGGCGGCTCGAGCAAGCCCGGGGCCAGGCGGCGGCGGGTCACGGCACGGCGCTTGTAAGGACATGCCGAGGACGCGGATGAAGGCCACCCCGCGCGCAATACTCATGGACGCCCCTCTACAGCCCCGACCGCTCGTGCTCGTGGTCGACGAAGACGCACGCAGCGCCAGCCTCCTCGCTCGCCTGCTTGACGCGGACGGCTACGACACCGAGGTCGCACGTGACGGCGCGGCGGCGCTGGCGCGCCTCGCGCGCCAGCCCAGCCCGCACGCCGTCGTCACCGACTTTCACCTGCTCCATGCCGACGGCCTGGCCGTGGGCCGCTACGCGCGCTTCCGGCGCCCCGACGTCGCGCTCTTCGTCGTCACCGGCTACCCGCACGCGTTGACGGAGGCGCTCGAGCCGCTCGAGGCGCCCATCGAGGTGCTCACCAAGCCGCTCGACTACGCCAATCTGCTGACGCGACTGGCGACGGCGGTGGCCGCTCAGGTCGCGCGATGAGGCGCAAGTCTTGCGCGGAGGCGCGGCGCTTGCGCGTATCCCCCCCGTGACCGAGACCCGCTTCGAGGAGCTGAAGCGGTCGGTGCGCTTCGAGAGCGTAGACGCCGAGCGGCTCGGCGGCTTCCGCGCGACCGCAGCCCCCCACTTCACGCGGATCGCGCGCGAGCTCTACGAGCGCGTCCGCGAGCACGAGGAGGCCCACGCCGTTCTCGGCGCCGAGGAGCAGATCGAACGCCTCCAGCGCTCGGTGGTGCGCTGGATGGATCGTCTGCTCTGCGGAACCTACGACGAGTCGTACTTCGAGGAGATACGGAACATCGGCCGCGTCCTTGTCCGCGCGGGCTTGCCCCAGCGCTACCTGTTCACGGCGATGGCCGTCCTCCGCGCCGCGCTGGAGGACATCGCCGACGACGCCCCGGCCGGCGGGGCGCGGCCGATTCGCCGGGCGCTCTCGCGGATGATCGATCTCGATCTCGCGATCATGATGGAGAGCTACCGCGAGTCGCTCTACGACACGGTGACGGAGGGCTCACCGAACCTGGTGGTCGGGCTCGACCGCCAGGGCGGCATCCGGCTGCTCAATCAGGTCGCGCAGTCCGTCACCGGCTACGCCCTCGAGGAGGTGTTCGGCAGCTCGTTCGTCGAGACGTTCGTGCCCGTTGATGCGCGGCCCAAGGACGTACCGATCCTCGACCGGATCCTCCAAGGCGGAGAGAAGCGCATCGCCGAGCAGAGCGGGCTCAAGACGCGCTCGGGGAAGGTCCGCGACGTCGCCTGGACCTTCTCCCGGCTCGCGAACGGGGGGCCGGCGGACGCGGTGGTCTTCGCCGTCGGCGCCGACGTCACCGACACGCTCCACGCCTCGCGCCAGCTGCAGCAGAACGAGAAGCTCGCCGCCCTCGGCACCCTCGCCGCCGGGCTGGCGCACGAGATCCGGAACCCGCTGAACGGCGCCCAGCTCCACGTCTCGTTCCTCCAGCGCGCGCTCAAGGCGAAGCTGCCCGAGCCCGACCTCGTCGACGCCGCGAACGTGGTCGAGGCCGAGATCAAGCGCCTGGCGCAGCTCGTGTCGGAGTTCCTCGACTTCGCCCGGCCCAGCGCGCTCGCCAAGAAGCGGATCTCGATCCAGGCGCTCCTGAAGCAGGCGCTCGAGGTCACCGCGGCCGAGAGCGCGAGCGCGCGCGTCACCATCGCGCTCGATCTCCCGTCGCAGGAGCTCTTCCTGTTCGGGGATCTCGCGAAGCTCCAGCAGGTCATGCTGAACCTCGTGCAGAACGCGGTCGAGGCCATCACGCCAGCGCCGGGTGGGAACGTCATCCTGCGCGCCCGCCGCCACCCGCGCTATGTGCGCATCGAGGTCGAGGACGACGGGCCCGGGCTGTCGACGCCCGACGCCCCGGTGTTCGATGCCTTCTTCTCGACGAAGCCGGCGGGGACGGGCCTCGGCCTCGCTATCACCCACCGGATCGTCACCGACCACGGCGGGACCATCGACGTCGAGAGCCGGCCCGGGCGCACCTGCTTCTCGTTCACGATTCCCATCGGTACCGACAGCACCTCAATCGCACCGGAGAGCAGATGAATCCGACACGGATCCTGGTGGTCGACGACGAGGTGAACGCGCGGAGCGGCCTCGAGAAGCTCCTTCATCAGGCGGGCTACGCGGTCGATACCGCGCAGAACGGCCAGGAGGCGCTGGCGATCGCCACCGAGCGCCCGCCCGAGGTGGTCGTCACCGATCTCCGGATGCCGGTGATGGACGGCCTGACCCTGCTCGGCAAGCTGCGCGAGCTCGATCGCGACCTGCCGGTGATCGTCGCCACCGCGTTCGGTGACGTCTCCTCGGCGGTAGCGGCGATG
>JAYTBL010000289.1:0-4724 GCA_043736975.1 Polyangiaceae bacterium | reverse complement strand
TCTGTGAGGGGCCGCCGAAGACGGTCGCCACGGCGTTCGAGGCCGTGGTGAGCGAGGTCGGCTACGCGCGCTCGGACGATGCGGCGGACCTCGTGCTGAGCTCCAGTGTCGGCGAGCGCGGCGTGGCCTTCGGCGGCGAGCTGACGAAGACGCTCGCGGTCGCGCTCGCACGACGGCTCGCGCGGCGAGCGCGTCTCGCGGTCCGCGTCCTGACCGCGCGCGTGGTCGAGGGCTCGGGCGACGCGTTCGAGTGCGAGGTCGACGACCTCACGGTACGCCCCGACGGGACCTCCCGGCCGGGCCGCTGGGCGGCGGACACCGTCGAGGAGTATGGGGACGACTGGGGCCAGATCTGCGACGGGAAGGCCTACTTCGCAGTGGAAGCGCTGCTCGACGACGCACGCGCGTCGGCGTTGCCGCTCGGCGAGGTGCAGCCGCTGGTGCACCTGCGCGCACCCCCGTCGCTCGGCTCGTCGCGCCTCGACGCGCTCGCGAAGCAGGTGCGCCTGGCGGACCAGGCGGCCCTGACCAGCGTCGCCGGTCGGCGCTGCCTGCGGATCACGACCGCTGGCACGACCGTGACCTCCTTTCTCGAAGCCCCCGAGGCAGACGCGCTTCGCGCGGCGCTGGGGGATGTGATCGAAGCGTCCGGCTGAGTGGGCGGCCGCCGCCACCCCTCTCCTGGATTTGGTGAAGATCCTTCACCATCCGGCGCTGCCTCAGCGCGCGCCAGATCCCGCGAGAATTGGCCGGGCCGGCGGGGCGGGGCGCCGTCACGACGATGATGAAGGATCTTCACCAAATCGCGAGGAGGCCTTCCGAGGGCCGGCCGCCGCGTACGCGGCGCGACGCGGAGCGCGATCCAGTCCTCGTGCGCATCGTTGACGATCCAGCGCTGCCTCTCGAAGGGGCTCCGCCTTCCGCCGCGCGGACCGCTCTCGAAGCGCGGCTCCGGGATCCCGTGGTCTGCGCCGACGTCGTCGCCGTCCGCGACCACCACCGTCGCGCCGGATGACGCGACCGTCCTCGTCGAGCGCGTCGACGTGCTCAGCGCGTCGGCACGGCGAAGAGCTCGTGGAGCGGCTCGCCGGCGCCCGCCGTGAGCTCGGCCTCGGGTGCGAGACCGACCAGGAGGCGCGCGGTGGGGGCGATGTCCGCGAGGTGACGACGACCCGGCGACGCGACGAAGCCCCGCGCCGCGATCTGCGGCCCGCCCGCGACCATCCACACCCGCGCGGCCTCGGGCGCGATCCCGCCGTGGCTACGGAAGTCCTTCGCGCGCCCGTGATCGGGCGTCACGATGACGTGGGCACGGCGGCCCCAATCGTCGCGGCCGAGGATGCCGAGGATGCGACCGACGACCTCGTCGGCGCGCTGGAGAGCGTCGACGTACGCTGGGTAGTTCCCCGCGTGCGCAAAGTCGTCGGTCTCGCCGAGCCCCAGGTAGAGGACGTCGGGGCGCTCCGACTCGAGGTACGCGAGCGCCTCGGCGGCGGTGTCACGGTCGGCGCGCATCTCGCCGCCATCGCCGCCGAGCTTGCGCGGTCCGCACGAGACGAGGAACGCCCCGGGCTCGGCCGTCAGCGCGAGATCGATCTTCGACCACGACGCGAAGGCCGCGACCTTCGCCCCGTGCGAGCGAGCATCGTCGAGCAGCGTGACGCTACGGGTGCGAGGGCAGTCGTTGTTCGCGCAGCCGTGGCGCGCGTCGCCGGCGAAGATCTCGTTGTAGCCGGGGAGCGACACATGCTCGGGTCCGCTCGCCTCGATGACCCCGTGGCCGGGAGCGCCGACGAACGCGCCGTTGGTCGAGGCGAGCCAGTAGAGGTTGGGGACCAGCGTGCTCGCCGGCTTTCGCGGCTCGCCGGACAGCTTCGGGTCCGTGCCCTCGAAGATCTCCTGCCATCGCACGCCGTCGATCGTGACGAGCACGAGCGGCCCATCGTGCCGCCTGACCTCCTCGCTGGAGGCAGGGGTAGCGATAGGTAGGCGCGTGGCCCCGCTCTGATTGGTACAGCTCGGGGAGAACGAGACGACGAGCACCGCCGCCAGCATGCGGAGCGAGGGCTTCATGCGTGCATGTTGCATGCACATCGTGACGGCCCGACGAACGGCGGGAGACGATCGCTCGCCGATATGGATACGGTAGCCGCACGCTTGGGTGACGTTCCGGGGTCAAGGGGCGGCCTCGGCCACCGGGGCGAGCCCGGCGACCGCGACCGCGAAGAGGCAGCAGTCCCCGTCGCACGCGACGGTGCGGAGCACTCCTTGCTCCCTCATGGCGATCACGCGGCTGGCGAGCTTTTGCACCCGCGGCTCCCCGTCGCGCGCGGGCCACCGCACGATGACGTGCGAGACGAAGTAGGCAAGGAATCCCATCCACAGGACGGGATTGAACGCGAGGACCGGCGCGAGGAGCGACGTCGCCGGCGCCGGCGTCTGCCACGTTGCCCGAACGAGCGCGCGGATCGCGAGCGCGAGCAGGACGACGTAGGCCAACACCACGAGCCGCAGCGCGAGCTCGGCGCCCATCACGCGCGCGACGTTCGAGAGGTCCGGCGCGTCGTACACATCGGCGAGCTTCCGCGGGTCTTCTTGCCACGTCGCGACCAGCCCCACGTAGGCAAGGTGTTGCGGCGTGTCGTGGCCCGGGACGACGGGGAGCCACGCGACGATCGCCGCGGCGCACGCCGTGAGCACCCCGAACGCGCGGCGCTCGAATCGGTCGCTGCCCCTCATCGGCGGCGCCGAGCGTCGCACTCGCGTGCGGTGGTCGCGCGATGGCTCGGTGAACTCTCGGTGAACCCTTCGAGGCGTGCGCGGGCCCGAGCATCGTGACCAGCGCCGGCGTCTCGCTCAGCGCGCGATGAGGTTCGTCCGCGCGCTGCAGACCAACGACGGACGGCGGATCGCGTACACGTTTCTCCACGCCGCATCGAGCTTGCTCATGGGAATGGTGTAGTAGGCGCCCCACGACATCACGACCGCGACCTCGGCGGCGCCGGTCCCGCGGTGCCCGACGACGGTGACCCAGTGCGAGCCGAGAAAGCCGCCGGACATGTTGAACCAGACCATCACGGGGTGGCCGGCGTCGAGATGCGCGCGGAGGAAGCCCGGGCCCTCCGCGGGATGCTCGAGCGTGCAACCGAGCTGAGGCTGCTTCTGGCGAAAGTACGCCTCGATGTTGATCCCGCGTGCACCGACCCACCAGCGCACGCCATCGGCGTCCGCCTTGGCGGGGCTGACGTTCGTGTTGCCGTACAGCTTGAGCACGTTCGCGACGGCGGTCGCTCCGCACTTGCCGCGTTCGTCGAAGAGACCGGTGGAGTCGGGCTGATCCCACGGCACCGGCATCCCGGCCGGAGCCTTGATGCGCTTCATGTCACTCTCGGCGAGCGGTGGGCTCTGGAGCTCGTCGGCGGTCGCACCTGGCGCCTCCTCTTGCGGATCGTCAGGTGCGCCGCACGCGCCCAGGAAAAGGAGCGCGGCGGCCGAGAGGGATCTCATCAAGGTCTTACCGAACTGACGCATGTCGTGTGTCCCCCACCTGCAGCAAGCGCCGCGCCAGGCTCGGTGATGTCGAAAACAGCGGTAAACAGGCGGCGCTGGTGCTGCGGGTACCCACCCAGGGGGATCGGGGCAGGCCCCCCCCAGCTTTCTTGCGTCGAATCAGCCAAGCCCTACGCCGCAGTGACGCGCGACGCGCAAACCGGACTCCGCTGTCGACGCGGGAAGGGGCGATGGCGCACCCGGGTTCGGCGATCTCGCGCGAAGCGCTCCTCGCGCGCTCAGCCACGAGGACGGGCGACCTCCAGGAGCCCTTCGAACGCCGGCAAGAGATCGCTCTGGTCGAGCGCCTCTTCGAGCTCTGCGAGGGTCCCGCGGACCTTTTCGATCCGAAGGCTGCGGTTGGCGTTGAGCATGTCGCGCACGTCCGTTCGGTCCTTGTCGCGGCGACTCCGGTCGCGTCGCGGACCGGAAGCACCCGTGTCTGGGCCACGAATGCCGGATCGGCGAACTCGAGTACGAAGCCTTGCGAAGCGAGAGCGCGAGCGATCGCGGCTGCGCTGTGCTCCGCTGGATCCACGGTCACGTCGATGTCGTCGGTCGCGCGAACGACGCCATAAGCGATGGCGGCGCGCGCGCCGAAGACGTACCAGCGAAGCTCGAGCTCGGAAAATGCGGCGCGAACGCGTCGGAGTGTCTTACCGAGCTTCGTGATCAAGGTTCGCTCGGTCGAGCAGTGCGCGAAGCCGCACGTGATCCTCGAAGTCTTGACGACGGCGCTGAGCGTCGGGGTAGCCGTGCCGACATACTTCCTCCCAGAGCTCCTCCGAGACTCTGAACGCGGCGCCCGGGTCCGCCTCGTAGGCCTCGCGTCGACGCTTTGCGTGCGCCTCCTCGAAGAGATGCCACGGGCGATCCAGAAAGGCCCGCACGCCCTCCTTGGTGAGCTTGGGCGCGACCATGATGACGGCGGTGTAGCGCGCATCCGAGGGACTGCACTTCCTTTGGAGAGTGGTGAGGAGGGGACGGCGGCGTCGTCGCGGTCTCGACTTCAGCGAGTATCGCGCTCGGCGTTCGGATGACGAGCCTGCCTTCGGCGCGGAGCACGATTCGCCGAACGTACGCGTGCGAGGTCCTGCGCGTCGACGACGTCGAGCGAGCCTCCACGCTCGACGCCCCAGTAGCGGCGAAGCGGATCGCAAAGCTCCGGGACGAGG
>JAYTBL010000288.1:0-4725 GCA_043736975.1 Polyangiaceae bacterium | reverse complement strand
GCCACGAATCGAGACGTCGTGGAGGACTGATTGCATCAACCGCGCATGAGAATCGCGAACTCGTTCGCGCTGGCTTTCTTCGCGTGCGCAGTGCTCGTGATCGCCGCCTACACCTACTTCGCAGCGGCGCGTCAGGCGGCGCGCCTCGAGGCCAGCGTCGTGGGCGACCTGAGCTCGATGCGTGACGTCTTGCAGCCGGCGCTCGGAACCATCTGGGAAGCTGACGGCGAGGCGCGCGCGCTGGCGGTCATGGAGCGGGCCGCTGCGGCGAATCGAGACGTCGCGCTGAGCTGGAGGCGGGGGGGCGTGGAGAGGTTCAGCGCGCCCGCCGCCGACACCGCGACGCCCGCCGCCAAGACGCTCGAGGTCAGCTTCGATCTCGGCCCTTCCGACCGGCCGACCACCGTGCTTCTTCGCCGCTCGATCCCGAGCCAGAGCGTGATCGCGCGCGAGGAGCTGGTCAGCGAGATCCTGGCGGCCTTCGGGATCGCGCTGCTGGCGACGCTCGCAGCCCGTCTGCTCTCGGAGTGGATCATCGCTCGGCCGCTCGCGCGCGTGGTGCAGCACGCCTATCGCATCGGCAGCGGTGACCTCACCGCCAGCCTGGAGGTGCGCGGCGCCAAGGAGATCGCTTCGCTGAAGGATGCTCTCAACGGCATGTGCGAGCAGCTCAGGCAAGCCCGCGCCACCGCGAAGGCCGAATCCGCCGCGCGTCTCGCCGCGCTGGAGCAGCTTCGTCACGCGGACCGCCTGCGCACCGTGGGCACGCTCGCGTCGGGGATCGCGCACGAGCTGGGCACTCCGCTCAACGTCATCCTCCTGCGCGCGAAGATGGTCGGCCAGGAGTTACCGGCGGCGGCGGAGTCGGTGGCGGTGATCGTCGGCCAGACCGAGAAGATGACGTCGATTGTGCGTCAGCTCCTCGGTTTTGCCCGCAGGAAGGCGCCGCATCGCGTGGAGCGCGACGTCTCGGAGCTGGCCGAGAGCACGGTGCGCCTGCTGATCCCGCTGGCCAGGAAGGCCAGCGTCGAGCTCCGTCTCGACGGCGTGCAGGATACGGCGCTGGCGGAGGTCGACGCCGGACAGGTGGAGCAGGCGCTCACGAACCTCGTGGTGAACGCCCTGCACGCGAGCGCGCCGGGAGGGACGGTGCTCGTCCGCGCGGAGACGGTCCAGGAGAACGTCGGCGGCGCTTCGCGCAGCCTCTGTCGACTCTCGGTGAAGGACGAAGGCGCCGGCATCAGGGAAGAGGACATGGATCGGATCTTCGAGCCGTTCTTCACCACCAAGGACGTGGGGCAGGGGACCGGTCTGGGGCTCGCGGTCACCCATGGAATCGTGGAGGACCACGGAGGATTCATGCGCGCGACCAGCAAGATCGGCGAGGGCAGCACCTTCGACATCTATCTGCCCGCGGCGGATCGAGGATGAGCGCGCGCATCCTGGTCGTGGACGACGAGGCGGCGATGGCGGACACGCTGCAGGCGGGCCTCCAGGCCCATGGCCATGTCGTCACTGCCACCTATACCGGCGATCGCGCGCTGGCAGCGCTCGACGCCGAGCCCTTCGACCTTGTGGTGACCGACGTCCGGATGCGGGGCGCGAGCGGCATCGACCTGTGCAGACGCGTGGTCAGCAATCGGCCCGACCTCCCGGTGATCGTCATGACCGCCTTCGGCACCATGGAGACGGCGGTGGCGGCCATGAGGGCCGGCGCCTTCGACATGCTCACCAAGCCCTTCGAGATCGACGAGCTCTGCTTCGCCGTGGCCCGTGCCCTCCAGCACCGTGCGCTCCGCGACGAGGTGAAGCGACTGCGCGAGGAGGTCGCCAGCGCGCGCGGCCAAGGCGAGCTGCTCGGCGCGAGCGCGCCCATGATCGCGCTGCGGACCCTCGTGCAGCGCGTCGCGAGCTCCGACGCGACGGTGCTCATCACCGGCGAGAGCGGGAGCGGAAAGGAGGTGGTCGCGCGTGCGCTCCACCGCGGCAGCGCGCGCCGTGACGGCCCGCTGGTCGCGATCAACTGCGCGGCGATGCCCGAGCAGCTGCTCGAGAGCGAGCTCTTCGGCCACGTGCGCGGCGCGTTCACCGATGCGAAGACGTCGCGTCGCGGGCTCTTCCTCGAGGCCTCGGGCGGAACCCTCTTTCTCGATGAGCTCGGAGAGATGCCGCTCGGCATGCAGGCGAAGCTGCTGCGGGCGCTCGAGGCGCGCAGCGTGAGGCCGGTGGGCGGCACCACCGAGGTCCCTTTCGACGTACGGATCGTCGCCGCCACCAACCGCGACCTCGAGGCCGATGTCGTCGCCAAGACGTTCCGGGAAGACCTCTACTATCGGGTGAACGTCGTGCACCTCGAGGTCCCTCCGCTGCGGTCACGCAGCACCGACATCCTGGAGCTCGCCCAGCACTTCGTCGCGCGGAGCGCGGCGGGTCATCGCAAGGCGGTGACCCAGCTCTCGCCCGCGGTCGCGGACCGGCTGCTCGCGTACCCCTGGCCGGGCAACGTCCGCGAGCTCGCGAACTGCGTCGAGAGGGCCGTCGCGCTCGCGACGTTCGAGCAGCTCGCCGTGGAAGATCTGCCGCCCAAGGTGCGTGACTTCCAGGCCAACCACGGGTTCCGCGACACCGCCGATCCGACGGAGCTCGTCACGCTCGAGGCGCTCGAGGCGAGCTACGTCCGGAAGGTCTTCGCGGCGGTCGACGGCAACAAGCGCCTCGCCGCCCGCGTGCTCGGCGTGGACCGCACCACGCTGTACCGCAAGCTCACGAAGTACGGATTGCACCGGCCCGGCGACTGACTCAGTGGAAGTCGAGATCGTAAGTGAGCTCGACGAGACACGCGACCGGACCGGCGCGGGGCGTGTTGGGGAGCTTGATCCCCGCGATGACGATGAACGAGTGAGAGGCGTTCCACTGGAGCGCGGGCACCGCCGCTCCCAGGTCGTGCCCGCCCGAGAACCAATCGAAGATGAGCGAGACGCTGGGGGTCAGCGGCTGTTCGACGCCGGCGAGCGCGCTGAGGGTCGTCCGTCCGAAGACCTGCTTGCTCCCATAGCTGGGCCCCATCGTGAACCGCGTCCCTGTCACAGGCAGACGAAGGCTGGCGACCCCGAAGGTCCAGAACCCGGCACCGGTCCCGGAGAGCGAGAGTGGAATCATCTGGCCGAAGGCGAGCGTCGGCTCCCAGGGAGATTCGGCGAGGGGGACGCGGTGCTTGTAGCCGACCGCGAGCGCGACGTTCCCCGAGCCCGGGCTGCTGAGGCCGTAGAGCGTCGCGGCGAGCTCCAGGTTGCGACCGACGCCGTAGGTCACGAAGGTGAACGAGTTCCAGTAAGGACGATCGTAGGACCAGAGGTTCACCTGGGATTCGTGCGCGAGCATCAGCGTGCCGGGACGTGTCACGTCGGTGCTGGGGACGCTGACGATGACGGACTGCGCGCGTGCGCGCGACGCACCGAGGACGAGGATCCCGGCCATGACGGAGAGGAGAAGCGCACGCTTCACTATGGCTTGCTCGCGACGAGCGATCTTGCGAACGCGGCGGTTACGGTCGTCAGGGTTTGTCCAAGTATCGTCGACATCATGGCCCGCCGAGCAATTGGCGTACCGCGTCGTGCGTAGGGCCCCGCGCGGCTCGCGAACACGCCTCGCGAGCTTCGGGCATGTGTTGCCACGCAGCATGTAGCAGTTTGCGACTCCCTCAGCGCGCCGCCGGCATGGACCATGCTCTCCACGTGGGCGATGAAGACCGACCCCGACGAGACGAAGCAACAACGGGTTCTCGGAAGCCTGCGGCGGCGACGGATCCTCATCGTCGAGGACGACGACGAGCTGCGCCGGATCCTCGTCGATCAGCTGGGCGCGGACGGCGCGGACGTCGCCGAGGCGTGCAACGGCGCGGTGGCCGAGCGCCTGCTGCTCGAGAGAACGTTCGATGTGCTGGTCACCGACATCCGCATGCCTGGGCGCTCGGGACTGCAGCTGTTGCACACGCTGCGCGAGCGCGGCTCACGAATCCCCGTCATCCTCATGTCCGGCTTCGCCGACGTCTCGGAGATACCCACCGGCGCCGCTAGCCGCACCTTGGTCTTCGCGAAGCCGTTCGACGTCGACGATCTCCGAACGGCCATCGCCAACGTCGACGCCTACCTCGGCTCCGACGTCCCCGCCGTTCCCCGCGGCCGGGTGTTTCTGGCGGAGGACGACGCCGACCTGCGGGGGATCCTCGCGGCCGCGCTCCGCGAACACGGGTTCGCCGTGGAAGAGGCCAGCGATGGCGGCGCCATGGTCGCGCTCCTCGAGACGGCGATGGTCAACGTGCCGACGTTGCCCGATGCCATTCTCATGGACATCCGGATGCCGCAATGCGACGGGCTCGACGTTCTGCGGGCGCTACGCCTGTCTCGCTGGAACGTCCCGGTCATCCTGATGACCGCCTTCCCCGAAGACGCCGTCTTGCAGTCGGCGTTGCAGCTCGGGGCCTCCTGTCTGCTGGCGAAGCCGGTCGCCGTCGAGGACGTCGTGGGGGCGGTTTCGACCGTCACCGCCATCGCGTCGCGGCGACGCGCAACGTGAGCCCAGGCGAGTGCACCTCGCCGCATGTTGCGTTCTGTAGCCACCTGCCTCCGCTCCTGGCGTCTGTTTCGCGGAAATGGCGCACGACCGCGCCCAGGAACGAACGTTGTTTTGCGCCGCCCCGTGGGACCCTCCGACGCCGCGTTCACG
>JAYTBL010000287.1:0-1778 GCA_043736975.1 Polyangiaceae bacterium | reverse complement strand
GCCGCGCCTCCGCGCGCTCGGCCTCCACGACGACGAGGTCGGCGCGGTGCTCGCCGCGCTGGGCGCGAGCGCCGGCTTTTCGCAGGGCAACGCCAAGGCCTCGCTCGTCAACGCCTTCACGCGCATGGTGCTCCGGCTCTGCGAGGATCGCCCGCACGCCTTCGCTTGGGACTCGGCGCACTCGATGGATGCCGACAGCTTCGGCGTCCTCGAGGCCGTCATCTCCCGGCTCCCGCAGTCGCGCGCGCTGTTCGTGATCTCCGCGCGCGCCGGCTTCTCGCATCCGCTGGAGAAGGTGCCGGTGCACACCGCGCTCGAGCTCGCGGATCTCGCGCCCGAGGATGCCGAGCGCCTGGTCGCGGTGCGGCTCGCGGTGGAGCGCGTCCCGAGCGAGCTGCTGCGCTTCGTGCGCCAGCGCGCCGGTGGTCACCCGCAGATGACCGAGGAGGTGCTGAAGGCGCTCGTCGAGGCGCGGGCCATCACCGTGGCCGACGGGTCCATCGTCACCATGAAGCTGGTGGGGCAGGATCTCGCGCTCCCCAAGACGCTGCGCGGCCTCGTCTCCTCGCGCGTGGCCCGCCTCGCCGCTGCCGACCGCGCGATCCTCCAGGCTGCGGCGGTCCTGGGCGAGCCGATCAACGCCGCGGTCCTCGCGCAGATGACGGGGCTCGATCTCGCGGCGCTGGAGCGCTCGCTCGCGGTGCTGCGCGAGCGCGGCTTCGTGGTCCACACCGGCCCGCTGGAGCTGATGTTCACCTCGCCCATCGTGCGCGAGGTCGTGGTCGACGCGCTCACCGCCGAGGCCACGCGCGAGATGCACGCCGCCGCCGGGCGCGCCCTCGAGCTGACGCTGGGTGATCAAGCGGTCGAGCACGCGGCGCGCATCGCTACCCATCTCTACTCGGCGGGCGAGCGCCAGGTCGCCGGCGAGTGGTTCGCGAAGAGCGCGGAGCGCCGGCTCGAGAGCGCGCAGCTCGAGGCCGCCGCGCGCGATTTCGCGCGCGCCATCGAGCTCTGCGATCCCGCGACGCGAACCCCGCAGGAGCTCGCGGGCTGGCTCGCCGGACTCGCCAAGGCGGTCCGCCTCACGCGGACGCTCCCCGAGGCGATGGAGCTGTGCGAGCGCGTCATCGCGCATGTCGACGCCTCGTCGAGCGCGCACGCCGAGGCCCTCGAGCTGCGCGTGCGCGTCCGCATCGACGCCGGCCGCATCCTCGGCGCCCTTCACATGTTCGATGCGGCGCGCGCGCAGTTCTCGACGGCCGAGGCCATCGCCCAGGATCGGCGGGAGCTGGTGAAGACCGCCCTGGTGGCGGCTGCCGAGTTCGCCGGCCGTCAGGGCGACTTCAAGCGCTCGCTGACGCTCCTCGAGCGCCTCCAGTCGATCGTCACCACCGGCGGCGACAAGCACGAGGAGCACCGGCTGCTGGTGAGCCTCGTGCAGACCAACGCGGCGATGGGCGATCATCTCGCGGCGCAGCGTCACTTCGACCGCGCGGTGATCCTGGCGCCCGACGAGCCCACCTTCGTCTGCGAGCGCCGCAAGCTGCGCGCGCTGACCGCGTACTTCGCGCGCGATTTTCGCGCGGCGGCGCTCCACGCCGAGCAGGCGATCGATCTCGCGCGCGAGCTCGGCCTCCAGTACGAGGTGGTCGTCAACCTCCACAACCTCGGCGATATGTTCGTCCAGCTCGATGACTTCCCGCGCGCGTACGGCGCGATCAAGCAGTCGCTCGCGCTGTGCGACGAGCTCGGTCACGATCGCCTCGGCAGCCACA
>JAYTBL010000286.1:0-1778 GCA_043736975.1 Polyangiaceae bacterium | reverse complement strand
TCCGCGGGTTGGTGAGCCCCACCGGCTTCATCGGTCCGAAGGCGAGCGTCATCTCGCCGCGCGACGCCATGACCTCCACCGGCAGGCAGCCCTCGAAGTACTTCACCTCCTCGAACGACCGGGGCTCCACCTTCTGCGACGCAACGATGGCGGCGATGAACGCCTTGTACCCCGCCTCGTCGAACGGGCAGTTGATGTACGCCTCGTCCCCCAACGCCTCCGCATCACGTGCGTCACGCTCGGCGGGCGCAGCGCTCTCGTCGACCGGCGCGCCCTTGCCCCAGCGCGACTGGCGGAAGACCTTCTCCTCGTCGATCGAGTCGGCGCTGACGATGGGCGCGATGGCGTCGTAGTACGCGAGGTGCTGCGCGCCGACGGCGGCGGCGATGTCGGCCGCGAGCTCGTCTCCCGTCAGCGGACCGGTGGCGATGATCACCGGCTGCTCCGCCGACGCGGCGGGGATGGCGCGCACGATTTCGTGGCGCACGTTGATCCGCGGGTGGGCCGCGATGCGCTCGGTCACGACCCTCGCGAACACGTCGCGATCGACGGCGAGCGCGCCGCCCGCCGGCACCTTCGCGATCTCCGCCATCTCCATGATGAGCGAGCCGCAGCGACGCAGCTCCTCTTTCAGGAGCCCTACTGCGTTGACGAGCGCCGCGCCGCGCATCGAGTTCGAGCAGACCAGCTCGCAGAGGCTGTCACTGTTCTGGGCCGGTGTACGGGCGTGTGGCTTCTGCTCGATCAGATCGACGTCGATCCCTCGTTCTGCCAGCTGAAATGCCGCTTCGCAGCCCGCCAGACCTCCGCCCACGACGACGACCTTCATGCTGCCGTTGGCTTAGCCTTGCGACCGATCGTGGACAAGCGCTGGTTTGACGGGGTCGCAGAGGACCAACGACGCGCGCCTCAAGGACGTGGACGCGGCCATCAAGAAGCTGCTCGACGCGAACGAGTGGGTCACGCTCAGGACCTCTCCGGACGTGGCCGCCGCTCCGGGGCTGCAGGTGGAGCTCGACGGCAAGGCGGTCCCGAAGACGGAGCTCAACGCCGAGGTGATCCGTCCGAGCACGGCGGGTGGGCACACCGTCAAGGTCACGGCCATCGGTCGTGGGGACGCGTCGACGCCGGGCGTCGCGAGCCGCGCTTCGTTCACCGTCGTCATGGGACCCACCATCGATGCCGCGCCGCCGCCCGCTGCGAGCGATGGCAGGTGGGGCTGGCAGAAGTGGAGCGGCGTGGGTCTCGTCGGCGCCGGCGTCGTCGCCGCCGCAGTCGGCGTGGTCGGCTCCGTGAAGTACCGCTCCGACGTCGCCGCGCTGCAGTCGAAGGCCGACATCACGTGCAAGGACAAAGCGTGCGCCGGCCCCGCCGGCGAGCCGGCGGCTGACCAGCTCAGGCGCCGCGCCCAGGATCTCGACTCCGACGCGATCCGCGACGGCCTCATCACGTACGGACTCGCCGGCGCGCTCGTGGTGGGGGGCGCGGTGCTCTTCTTCACCGCGCCCTCGTCCTCGTCATCCGCCGCGCGCCTGCAGGTCGTCCCGCGCGTCGGGGCGCAGGAGAGCGGCCTCTCGGTGGCGGGGACCTTCTAGAGCACCGCGCTACGCGCGCTCGACGGCGACGACGCCCTGGACCTTCTGCAGAGCGCGCATCACGCCCTTGAGCTGGTTCAGATCGGAGCACAGGAACGTGAAGACGTTGACGGCCTTGCCGTCGTCACCGGCGCGGCAGTTCGCCTCGCTGATGTTGATACCCATGTTGCTGAACGTGTGGCC
>JAYTBL010000285.1:0-4733 GCA_043736975.1 Polyangiaceae bacterium | reverse complement strand
GCCCAGGGAACGACGCCTGCTCCTCCGCCGCCCGGCGGAGGTGGCGCGGTCGCCTCGGCGCCTGCCGGGACCGCGCCTGCCACCGAGGACAAGAAGGAGAAGGGAGAGATCGGCGGCTTCACGTTCAGCGACAAGGGACCGCGGCGCGCGGCCGCGCCCACCGCCCGCCGCGTCGTCCGCCGCGCGGGCGCCCCGCTGGCGACCTTCCCCGGCTTCGAGCAGCTGCCCGACGGCGGCTCGCGGCTCTTCGTGCAGCTCAGCCAGACGGTTGGCGTCGAGCAGCGCGTCGCGCCTGGCTCGGTGACCTATGTGCTCAAGGGCGCGCATCTGCGCGTGCACAACGACAGCAACGCGCTCGTCACCGTGCACTTCAACACGCCCGTGTTCCGCGCGCGCCTCACGCCTGCGGGCAACGATCTGCTCTTCATCCTCGAGCTGCGGAGCGCGGCGACTCCCACGTTCAAGCTCCAGGACAACACCGACAAGACCTCCACGCTCATGATCGATTTCGCCAAGGGCGACTTCCTCGTGGGCGACGGCAACGAGCGCCTGCCTTCGGAGCAGCCGCCGGCGAAGGCCGCGAAGCGAACCACGAACGCGGCCGGCAACGGCGCGCTGGCGCCGAGCAACAACCCCGGTCCTACGCCCTGATTCGAGCGCATTGGTGATCGCACCGTAGATGCGCCTCGTCACCGCGGCGTCCGTCTTCACGACCGTCCTCGGCCTCTCGCTCGCGGCGGCGCGTGAGGCGCACGCGCGCGAGTCGCCCTCGCTCGACGAGGACGAGAGCGACGAGGGCACCGCCGCGAACGATGCCCTCGAGCAGGAGGCCCTGGGGCCGCGCTCGAACCTGCGCACGCGCGCCGAGGAGATCAGCTTCGATCCCATGCTGCGCACGCTGGAGCTGGCCGGCAACGTGCGCGTCGACTCGCCGCCGTTCCACCTCCGCAGCCAGCGCATCAAGCTCACGCGCACGAAGCTCGGCATCGAGATCGTCGGCAAGGGCTCGCTGGCGTTCTGTCCGTGCCTCGGGACGCCGCTCAAGGTCGACTTCGAGGAGGCCATCGTCGCGCCCCCCGGCGACCTGATCCTGAAGAACCCGACGCTGCGCTTGTACGGCGTCCCCATCCTGCCGCTGCCGTACTTCTGGCTGCGTGGCGACGAGAAGCTCGGCCTCCTGCCGCCCGACCTCGCGTACCGCGGCGACGACGGCCTCTTCGCCGGCGGCGGCGTGCACGTGCCGTGGAAGGCGCGCGGGGAGAAGAGCTCGCTCGATCTGCGCGGCGGCGCGTACGTCCTGCGTGGTTTCGTGGCCGATGCGCGGCTGCGCACGCCCTCGAGCTTCACGAAGCTGCGCTACGATCGCCTGCCGAGCGAGCGCGGGGACGACGGCCTCCTCGTCGATGCGCGGGGCGCGAGCTCGCGCGGTGAGCTCGGCGTCTCCTGGGATGCGGACGTCCTTCGCGGCCGCCGTGGCGTCGTCTCCACCACCGATCTCGACGCCGCGTCGCGCCCCTGGGACCGAGCCTCGATCGAGGGCGCGCTGCGCGGCGGGCCCTTCGTGGTGGCGACCGCGATGCGCGCGGTCACGAGGCGGGGCGGCGGCCTCGTCGACGTCGACGCGGCGGGACCGGTGACCAGCGTACGCCTCTCCGGCGCCGTGGGCTCGGCGATCACCTACGACGCGACGGTGGAGGGCGGCTCGCTGCGCTTCACCAACGCCAGCACGTCGCGCGACGCGCTCAGCTTCGTGCGCGCCGAGCTGGGCGCGCGCGCGGTGCAGGTGCTCGGTCCGCTCGAGTCGTCGCTCGCGCTGCGCGGGGCGGGGGACGTGGCGGCCGAGGCGCGTGACCGCGGTGACGATCGCGCCGGCTCGGCGCGCGCCCGGCTCGCGCTGCCGCTGGTGCGCCGCCTCGATTCCGCGAACGATCCGTGGCAGCACGTCATCGAGCCATTTGCCGAGGTGGCCGTCCTGCACGCGAAGGGCGACGGCCTCCTCGGGCTCTCGCCGGCGCGCGGGGCCTCCGCGATCGATGGCACGGCGCCGGTCACCGATGCCGGCTTCACCACGACGCTCGGCCGCTGGGGCACGCGCGAGGCGCTCGAGCTCGGCGGCGCGGTGGGCGCGGCGTTCGGCTCGCGGGCGGTGGGCACGCGGCCGCTGGCGCGCGCGCGGCTGGCGGCGTCGCTCGCGTGGCTCGGAGCCTCCGCGGACGCCGCCGACGTCGTGGGCGCCGAGGCCGGATCCGGCGGGAACGGCTTCGCGGTGGTGGCGCGCGCGCGCGTCGGCCCGAGCGATGGCGTGCGCGTCCTCGCGAACGTCGCCGCGCGCGACGGCATCGACCCGGTGCTCGCGCGCGCGCTGTTCGATGCGCCGCTCGAGCCCGCTGCTGGGTTCCTCGGGGCAGAGGGGACCACTGGCGGCGCGGGCCTCGTGATCCCGTGGTCGCGTCTCGTCACCACCTCGTTCGGCGCCGACGGAGACGCCACGCACCGCGAGCTGGTCGCGGCGCGCGCCGGCGTGGAGCTGCGCGATCGCTGCGGCTGCCTCACGCTCCGCGTCCTCGGCTCGCACCGCCTGGCGCGTGAGGGCGTGGACGTGTGGCTCGCGCTGGACTTCGCGGCCGACCGCTGAGGGCGGCGTTGAATACGATACTCAACATCGCTTTCACGTCTTCTTCTTGCGTGTTGCGCGGGACGGTGGCTCTATCTCGTTCATGAAGGGCGACGCCAAGGTCATCGATCTACTCAACGAGATCCTCACAGGGGAGCTCACCGCGATAAACCAGTACTTCCTGCACGCGAAGATGTGCCAGAACTGGGGCTACAAGCGGCTCTACGAGTACATCCGCAAGGAGTCGATCGACGAGATGAAGCACGCCGACAAGCTCATCGAGCGCGTGCTGTTCCTCGAGGGTCTGCCGAACCTCCAGCGCCTCGGGAAGCTCGACATCGGCCAGACCGTGGTCGAGCAGCTCAAGAACGACCTCGCGGTGGAGATGGTGGCGGTGCCCCGCCTCAACCGATCGATCGCGGAGTGCCGCACCATCGGCGACAACGGGACCGCCGAGCTGCTCGAGGACATCCTCGTCTCCGAGGAGGAGCACGTGGACTGGCTCGAAGCCCAGCTGGAGCTCGTGAAGCAGGTCGGCGAGGCGCACTACCTCGCGCAGCAGATCCGGGAGTGATCCGAAGCGAAGCGTTCGAGGCTGCGGCGCAAGAGCCCGCAGCCTTTTCGCTTTTGTGGCTCCTTTGCTCCTCGAGCGGGCAAAACGTCACGGTCGCGCTTGATAATGAAAACGGGTTTCATTATCTTTAGAGCTGCGATGTACGTCTGCGTTTGCCTCGCCGTCACGGAAGCCCAGGTCGAAGCTGCCATTTCTGCAGGCGCGCACACGCGTCCAGCCGTCACCTCCGCATGCCGCGCGGGCGGGGACTGCGGCGCCTGCCACGGGATGATCGAGGACAAGATCGACGACCATCTCGAGGCCCACGCCGCGCGCGTCTGCGCCGCTTCGGAAGATGCCGCCGAGCAGTCCGGCTCCCAGCTGATCTCCGCCGAAGCGTTGGTCCGCGTCCGCGCCGCCTAGGTCGCGTCGCTCGTTTCGCTCGCCGCGAGAACCGCGCCCGCCGCGTCGCGGTCGCCGCACATCCACTCGACCAAGAAGGACGCCACGTCGCTCGGTTTGGTGCCTGGACCGAACCCGGCGTCGAAGCCGAGCTCGAGGCCGAGCTTGTGGTCGATGCGCGGCCCGCCGAGGAGCATCACCGTCTTGTCCCGCCAGCCTTGCTTCCTCGCCAGCTCGATCAGCGCGAGGGCGTTCTCCTTGTGGCAGTTGCGCTGCGTGATGATCTGGCTGACGAGGATGGCGTCGGCGTTGAGCGCGCGGGCGCGCTCGGCGAGCTGATCATTCTCGACCTGCGCTCCGAGGTTGTACGACTCGAACGCCTTGTAGCTCTCGAGGCCCTTGTCGCCTGCGTAACCCTTGTAGTTGAGGATCGCGTCGATCCCGACGGTGTGCGCGTCCGAGCCGGTGCACGCCCCGACCACGATGATCTTCCGCCCCAGCCGCGCCTTCACGCGGTGCTCGATCTCCTCGCGCGTGAGCGCCTCCGTGCGAAGCTCCGGGACGTCGATGAGCGAAGGATCGATGGCGTGCTTCGAGTGCCCGTAGGCCACGAAGTAGGTGAAGCCGTCGGCGCAGGGCTCCATCGTGGTGATGAGCACCTCGCTGAGGCCGTGCAGCTCGGCGAACTGACGCGCCGCTTCTTTCGCGCGCGCCGAGGGCGGCAGCTCCAGGACGAACGTGAGCTGGATCATGCCGTCGTTCTGACGGTCTCCATAGGCGCGGAGCAGCTTCGAAGGAGGCGTGGGGTGCATCAGCTCGCCTCCAGGGCTTCGAGGATCGGGTTCACGTAGTCGGTCGAGCGCTCGAACACGCCCTTGTAGCCCTTGCCGCCGGTGCGCGAGCGCTTCACGTCGGCGAACGAGCCCTTGGCGATGGCCCCCCAGATGGTGTCGCGCTGCACCTCCTCGAGGAGCTCCAGCGCCTCGTCGAGCACCTGCACGGCCCGCTTCGCCATGATGCCGTCCGGCTTGATGCTTATCTCGTCGCCCAGCGAGCGTGCGGTGTTGAAGACGTACTTCGTCGCCTTCAGCGAGAGGTAGCGGTCCATCAGCATCGGGTTGTGCACGGCCTCGCTGAACATGCCGAGCAGCTCGATGCTCTGGT
>JAYTBL010000284.1:0-4736 GCA_043736975.1 Polyangiaceae bacterium | reverse complement strand
ACGAAATGGCGCCGGCCGCCGAGCAGCCCGCGATTGGTGAAGTGGAACAGGCTCCAGAGCTCGTCGAGCCGGTTCTCGATGGGCGTGCCGGAGAGCGCCACTCGAAATTTGGCGCGAAGATCGTAGGCCGCCTGAGCTGCCTGGCTGTCTGGATTCTTCACGGTCTGCGCTTCGTCGAGCACGACGGTATCCCAGACGATGTTGGCCAGAATCGAGATGTCGAGGCGGAGCACCGCGTAGGTGGTCAGGGTGACGTCGGCGGAGCTGTCGAGCGTGCGGCGCGGGCCGTGGTAGGTCGCCACCCGCAGGCTTGGGCGGAAACGCCGCAGCTCGTTCTCCCAGTTATGGACGACGCTCTTGGGACAGACCACGAGGCCGCGGCCGCGGAGGATGGCGATCGTCTGCAGCGTTTTGCCGAGCCCCATGTCGTCGGCGAGGATGCCGCCCGAGCCGATCTCGTGGAGGAACCAGAGCCACTGGAAGCCCTGCTCCTGGTAGGGCCGCAGCTGCGCCTTGAGGTTGCGCGGCTTCTTGACGCCCTTGATCTCGTCGACGTTCGCGAGCTTCCCGAACAGCTCCTTGGTGTCGGCGGTCACGTTCGCCTTGCCGACCTGCTCGAGCAGCTCCTGGATGCGCCCGGCCTGCGAGAGCGGCAGGCGGCTCCCCTGCCCGCCGCCGGTGGCGAGGATCTCGGCCTGACGGAGCAGGACCGCCTTCACCTTGTCGACGTCGATCTTCGCGAACGAGCCGTCCTGGAGGCGCACGTAGCGGCGACCTTCCGCGAGGCAGCGCCCGAGCTCCTCCTGCGTGACCGCGATGCCCTCGGACTCGAAGGAGAGGCGGAGCGAGAGCCAGTCGACGCCGCTCGACACGCGCGCGTTCGCGGCGAGCGCGCTGGTGCGGACCTGCACGTCGACGAGGTCGTCGGGGATGAAGAGATCCCAGTCCTCGGGGAGCGAGCCGACCGCCTCGGTCCAGAACTGGATCGCGTCGTCGCCGCGGGCCACGAAGCCCATGCCGTCCTCGTCGGCCTTGAGGCCGAGCGAGCGGAGGCTGGAGGTCGCCTCTTGCTGCGCGGCGATGTCACACCGGATGACCGTCGCGCGCTTGCTCGCGGCGAGGCGGCGCGGTCCGCCGTCGTCGTCGCTCGCGTCGCCGGCGGCGCGCGGGGGCTTCACGAGCACCGGCGGGGTCATGCCGTCGGCGCGGACGTCGACCTCGACGTCGTCGTAGGCGGCGCGCAGCGAGACGCGCGCCTCGGTGAGCGAGCCGCCGGCGCGGAGGCGGAACGTGGGCGTGATGTCGACGACGTCCGCGACCTGCGAGAGATCGGGCAGCTCGGCGCCGACCTCGAGCGCCACGCGCGGGAGGCCCTGCGCGATGAGCGAAGGCAGGTTGTCGATCGACTCCGAGATGTACGCCGTGCGCAGGAGGCGGCGGATGCTGCCCGGCGAGACGCGGCGATCGAGCGGGCGCGCCCAGCCCTCCTGACCGTCGACGTGCCAGCCCGGGCTGCCCTCGAACCAGCCGCCCTGGTTCAGCGGGAACTTGCGGGGGTCGCCGGCGCGCTGGAACGTGGTCTTCACGAGCACCGTCGTGCCGTCGGGACCGAGCTCGAGATCGAAGCGCGGACGGAGCGGCTCGTCGCCGAAGCGGAGCTCCATCATCTGCGGCTCGAGGATGACCCGGCGGCCCTTGAGGTGGGGGAGCAGATCGGCGGCGTCCTCGCCGCGCACCTCGACGCCGACGCGGCGCGGGCCGTCGTTCTCGAGGCGCGCGAGGACGCGCAGCGCCTCGCGATCGGCGGTGGGCTTCTGCGCCTGGAACTGGAGCAGCGCGGTCGCGCTGAGCGGCGCGCGCGCGTCGGGATCGAGCAGCGAGATCATCAGCGCGCCAGCGCGGACCTGCATGCGGTACTCGATGGTCTTGGGGGCGGGCGGCATGGGCTCGGGGAGCCACGCATCGACGCCGTGTCCGCTCGCGCCGCCGCCACGGCCGAGATCGCCGCGGGCGCCGTGGTCACCGCGATCGCCGAGATCGCCGCGGGCACCGCGATCACCGCGATCGCCGCGATCGCCGCGATCGCGATGGCTCGGGCCATCGACCGAGAAGCCAGGGCGGCCGCCGGGGGCAGCTCCGCCGTGACCTACGCTCGGTCCCTGCCCGGGCCGCTGCGCCGCGAGCTTCCGCGCCCGCCTCCGAGCGCGCCGACTGCCGCCGACCCCGTCCATGTCGCCTCCGCGGTCCTGACCGCCGCGGTCCTGACCTCCGCGCTCGCCACCCCCCAGCGATCCCGGCCCGCTCGGCCGATCGCCGGCGCCCTCGCCGCGGCCCTCACCGCGAACCGACGTGCCGGGCATGAGCAGCGGTGTCGACGCCGGCCCGTTGCCGCTGGCGTTGCCATTCGCCTCGGGCCGGGGCTGCTTCGGCCGCACCTGGTCGCGCAGCGCGATCAGGAGCGCCGCCACGTGCTTGCAATGACCGTTGATCTTCGGGAAGGCCGGGCACGAGCACTCGCTCGTGAAGCCGGCCGGGGTGACCTGCAGCTTGACCTGGTAGGGCTCGGGGTCCGTCCCCCGTACGCTGCCGCGCGCGGAGAGGTCCTCCATGACGATGTCCGCCACCGCTTGGCGGCGCACGTAGTCGTAGCCCCGCAGGAACGCGCGGGCGCCGAGGAGCCGCCGGAGGGCCCGGTCGTTGAGCTGGCTCAGCGCCTCCGTGAAGGGGGTCGACCGAGATTCGCGTGCTTCGCGAGGTTCGCGAGATTCCAAAAGGAGCGTCACGCCTTCGACAGGCGCGCCTTTCGTGAGGCGTTTTTATGCGCGTTTCAATGCGAATGAGGCTTATGGGGCCGGCGCGTCCAGCGAACGGACGGGGCGCTCGTCACGCGCGAGCCTCACCCTTACGCAGCCGAGGGCGAGTTAGCATCGAGCCGAGGGGAGAGCAACAGGAGTTCTTTCGGCCCAGATCATGGGCAGCGGTAGCGCTCGGCGAGGCTCCCCGCGTCGGTCGTGCTGACGATGCACGCGTTCAAGAAGTCGGGCGGGCGGTAGCGCGCGCCGGCCATCGCGGGCCGCGCGACGAAGGTGGTCGTTGCGGAGATGGCGTCGCAGGTCGCCTTGGGGTCGAAGTCGACCTGCTTGCTCGAGGCGATGTCGCGCTGCTTGCAGAGCTCGCTCTTCAGCAGACCGAAGACGCCGCTCTGACAGAGGTACTTCTGTTCGGGCCCCGCGTCGGCGCTGCCCGGCGTGCGGAGCGCCCCCGCGACCGCGAGCATGCTCGAGGCCGGGATCCGCCCGGCGAGCACGCCGTCGTCGAGGCGGAAGTTCCCGTCGTTGCGCCCGCTCGGCGGCGCGCTCGGATCACGCGGGTTTCCCGCGGCGTCGAGCGGGACGATGGTGGCGACGATGATCGGCGAGAACATCGTCAGCGAGACGTCGCCGAACGGGATCTGGAACGAGCCCCTCTCGTTGTCGATGACGAGCCGGTGATCGTTCACGTACGCGGTGGTGGCGATCAAGGGCGTGTAGGGCGGCGCCGCGCCGATCACGGCGTCCGGATCGACGGTCCAGCGGTCCTTGCCGCAGTAGCCAGGCGGGTACGGCGGCTTGGGGCGCCCCACGTCGGTCCCGCAGCCCGTGCCGTCCTGGATGCCGTGCGACAGGAGGATGCCGACGGAGACCTCCTTGTCGTTGGCGCGGCCGTTGTAATTGCTGATCACGAACAGGAGCGTCTCGTCGCCCACCGCGATGCGTGTGTTGAGGCTCGCCGCGCTGTCGAGATCGGTGCCGGGCGGGAGGAACGTGCTGAAGACGTCGAGGAGCGAGAGCGTCCCGTTGTCGATGCCGCCGTCGCGGTCGCAGGCCTTGGGGCCGAGGCACGCCGCGGCGCCCTGGTAGGCCGAGCCGGGGCGCGTATCGCAGGTGCAGACGCCGTCCAGGTCGAAGCCCTGCACCGCGCCCGCGCCGGCGTCGGTCTTGCCGAAGAGGTGGATCTCGCTGGTCGCGACGTAGAAGGGCGCGAGCTGGTTGTCGAGCACGGGCTCGTCGTCGGTCGCGGGCGGCGGCGGCGGCGCCGCGTGCGCGCAGGGATCGAGGATGGGGGAGGTCTCGGGCCCTGCCTCGGGCCCGACGCCCGGCCCGACCTCCTTCTCGACGCGATCGATCCCCGCCACGAGCTGACACGCCACCAGCAGGAGGCACGGCAGGGCGGCGAACAGCGCGCGCGTACGCTTGGTCATCACCACCACCCGGTCACGTCGAGGCCGGCGCCGTGCAGTGACGCGCGCGGGAGCACCGCCACCTTCTTCGCCGGGCCTGCGATGAGCACGAGGTACAGGCCCGCGAGCACCCCGACCGCGCCCAGCGGCACGGTGACGTTCGCCACGTTGGCGAAGACGAGCGCGCGATCCGTCGCCTGGTCGCTCGCCTCTCCATCGGGCCGATCGCGGTAGCAGGGCGCGGCGCACTTCTTCGCGTCCTGGTCGCTCACCACCGCAGCGACGCCGAACGCCGCCCCGGTGAGGAGCACCGCCGCGCCGAGGCCCCCGATCACGTAGCCGGTGGTGCGGCGTGCGCGGCTCGCCGCGTACTCCTCGACGCCCGCGGGATCGCTACTCGCGCTCGCCGATTCCGGGAGCTCGTCGAGCGGCGCGAGCGTGACGTTCTGGACGATGCCCTCGTCGTCGATCTTCACCCTGGTGGTGGCGCTGCGCTTGTGAGGCGCGCTCGCCTCGA
>JAYTBL010000283.1:0-1783 GCA_043736975.1 Polyangiaceae bacterium | reverse complement strand
TGAAGGTGCGGAGGCGGCTTCCGTACGACGTCACCAGGCCCATCGCGAGCGGCTTGCGATCGTCGAGCTCGAGCGAGTCCGCCACGAAGAACCGGCTGCCGCGCTCTGCCGGATCGAACCGCTCCAGGAGCGCCTGCGCTCTGGCCGGACGGGCACCGAGAGCCGCGGTCGCGAGCGCAACCGTCGCGAGACCGATCGCGCGCCTGATACGGCGAGAGGGCCGAGCCATGCTCATCCTGTACCAGAGACAGCGAACCCCTGGTAAAAGCAGGCACCACCGATGACTGCTCCCCGCTTCGACAAGGTCCTGACCGAGCTCGATTTCCCGAGGGACGAGAAGGCGATCCTCGCGTTCTGGAAGGAGCAGCGCATCTTCGAGAAATCGCTGGAGCGAACCGCGGGCGGAACGCCGTTCGTCTTCTTCGAGGGTCCGCCCACCGCCAACGGGCTCCCGCACAACGGGCACGTGCTCACGCGCGTGATGAAGGACGTGTTCCCTCGTTACAAGACGATGCGCGGCTTCCACGTCGCGCGTAAGGCGGGCTGGGACACGCACGGCCTGCCGGTCGAGGTCGAGGTCGAGAAGGAGCTCCGCATCCACGGCAAGGCGGCCATCGAGGCGTACGGCGTCGAGCCGTTCGTGCGGAAGTGCATCGACTCCGTCTTCCGCTACACGAAGGAGTGGGAGGAGCTCACCGACCGCGTCGCGTTCTGGGTCGACCAGCCCAACGCCTACGTCACCTACCATAAGAGCTACGTCGAGAGCGTGTGGTGGGCACTTTCCGAGCTCTTCAAGAAGGGGCTTCTGTATCAGGGCCACAAGGTCGTGTGGTGGTGGGCGCAGGGCGGCACCGCGCTATCCTCGGCGGAGGTCGGCCTCGGGTACAAGGACGTCGACGACCCGTCGGTCTTCGTCGCGTTCCCGCTCGCGGGCGAGGAAAACACGTCGCTCGCGGTGTGGACGACCACGCCCTGGACCCTCCCTTCCAACATGTACGCCGCGGTGAACCCAAAGTTCGACTACGCGGTCGTCAAGGGCGATCCCGACAAGGTGAAGGCGGGCTGGGCGAAGCAGGCGCTCGCCGGCAAGCTCGTGGTCGCGAAGGACATGGTCGAGGGCATCGCGAAGAAGCTCGGCACCACGCTCACCGTCGAGCGCACGGTGAAGGCGAGCGAGCTGATCGGCAAGAGCTACGCGCCGCCGTTCGATCTGTTCGCCAAGGACGCCCCCGCCACCGCGTGGAAGGTGGTCGGCGCCGACTTCGTCACGCTCGATGCCGGCACCGGCATCGTCCACATCGCCCCCGCGTTCGGCGAGGACGACAACCTCCTGCACCGCAAGCTGCTGGGCGGCGAGGCGCCGATCTTCTGCGCCGTGAAGTCCGACGGCACGTTCGTCCCCGAGATGGGGAAGTACGCCGGCCGCTGGGTCAAGGAGGCGGACAAGGATCTCACCGACGAGCTGAAGGAGAAGGGCCTCCTCGTCCACTCCGAGGTCTACCGCCACCCGTACCCGTTCTGCTGGCGCGCCGATCAGGATCCGCTCATCCAGCTCGCGCGCCCCGCCTGGTACATCAAGACCACGTCGGTGAAGGACGACGCCATCGCGAACAACCGCGCCGTCCAGTGGCTGCCCGAGCACATCAAGGAAGGCCGAATGGGCGACTTCCTCGCGAACAACGTAGACTGGGCGCTGTCCCGCGAGCGCTACTGGGGCACGCCGCTCAACATCTGGATCAACGACGTGACCGGCGCGATGGAGACGCCGGCCTCGATGGACGAG
>JAYTBL010000282.1:0-1786 GCA_043736975.1 Polyangiaceae bacterium | reverse complement strand
AGCGTCCATTCCTGTACGATGGCGCCGCTGCCAAAGGATTGGAGGACTGCTACGGGGTTGGCATGAAAGACGTCGCCTCCATCGCCGCAGCCGCAAACCCGCGGGCGGAGTGGGCGGCCCGAACCAAGTGGTCAGGGCGTCACGGAGGCCTTGGTCCGTGCCGCCCCCGACCCACGCGAGGTGTCCGTCGGGCCGAATCAACAAAGCAACGGGAGCCGACACCGCGCCCAGCGCCGGGAGCTCCCACACGCCAGCGTATCGAGCGTCGATCAGCCGAACCCGATCCGCCCATGGAGTGATGTCGAAGGCCGTTCTCGAATCCGAGGCGCGTTCGCCATCGTGCCGCTCTGCGCGCTGCGATCCGCATAATCGTGGCTCCCGCCGACCCGTGAGAACCCGAAGGTGCTCGCCAGCCCAGCCCGTCGGCGGGAAGGTCAGCGGCTTCGCGACGTAGACCAGGCAATGAAGCGATCGGTCATCGGTCTGGTGATGTGTCTCCTCGCTGTGGGCGCGGCGTGCAAGCCGAAGCCATGCGATCCGGTCCCGCCGAGCGAGAGCGCGAAGCGCCTAGGAATCGTGCTGGACGGCGGCCGGCTCTGCAAGGACGGTGGCGGCGTCGGCACGATCGAGTACCCCGCGAACCAAAAGGGCGCGGCGATCCTCGATGGCTACAAGAGCAAGTTTTCGAGCTGGAAAGCCGATCCCATCGACGACCACACGCTCCTGCTCAACAACGGCGAAGCCGATGGACTCTTCGTCCTGGCCTGGGACTCCACGAAGGAGCGCGACGTCCCGACGGCCGTGGTCACGTACTGCGTCGACGCTCAGGGGTGCGCGCGGATGAACAGGATCGTCGGCAAGATGAAAGAATACGGCGCGAAGAAGTGAGATCGTCGGCCACGTTCCTCGACCACCTGGCGCGGCGCTTCCGCCTTCGCTGAAGGGGACGAGGCCGGCGAGGCCTGCTACCTGGTTGGCATGGATGACGTCGCCTCCCGGCTCGCCGCGAACGTGCGCGGCGACGCGAGTGCCTCACCTGCGAGACCGGCGAGATCGTGCTGGTGAGCGCTACTCGTCGACCCCGAACGACGCGTAGTCGGAGGCAGGCGCGAGCGTCGTGGCAGGCGTCCAGCTCGCGGGGCGCACGAGCTGGCCCTTGCAACTGCCGTCGAGACGGCCGGCGATGAGATCGGGGCAGGAGACCGTCGCCATCGAGGGGATGCACACTGTGCGCAAGGCGGGCTCGTCCCGGATACTGGTGACGTTCGCGCATCTCCCGCCTGCTCCGGTGGCGACGAACGCATCGTAGTTCTTCTGGTAGTCCTGCCCGCAGCGCGCCGCCGCATTGGCCACGGCGTCGGCGGCATCGCCGCATGCCTTCTCGGAACCGCTCGCTGCAGATCCCCCCTTGCCCGTGCTCGTTCCCGAGCAGGCGCTGACGAGGAGACCCACGATGAGGAAGCAAAGCTGTTTCATGGCGCGCCCCCTTCAAGGGACGTGCCGGGCCGGGGAAGCGGCAGTCTTGCGGGAATCGCCGTGATCGCGCGGCGGGCCGTGAACGCTGGGTTGCGCGGAGGATGTGGAGACCACGCTGGCCGCGCCTTCCTCGATCATCGTCAAACAGAACACGGAGCGATGCGCACCTCGAGCCCGGCCGGTGCCGTTCTCGGAGCCCTGGCGCCGATCCTTCTGTCCCCGAGCATCCTGGTCGGTCGCTCATCGGGATCGCCTCCTGGGTGGGCTGCTCTACGCCGCCTCATCGCGAGCGTCACCGAGCCGACCGACG
>JAYTBL010000281.1:0-4747 GCA_043736975.1 Polyangiaceae bacterium | reverse complement strand
CGTCCCCGTCCCCGTCCCCGTCCCCGTCCCCGTCCCCGTCGGCGCCCGCCACGGACGGCGGCACGCGGTGGGTCTACGCCGCCGCGATCGGAGGCCTGATCGCGGGCGGCCTGATCGCGCAGTACCGCAAGAAGAAGGACGCGAAGTAGCGACGGCTGGCGCCGTGTCGCTCCACCGCCGCAGGCGGCGGTGGAGGTGCCCTCGCCGGGGACGGTTCAGATCCTTCACGATCGCGCGGGTCTGCGCGCCTCGCGGGGGACGGTTCAGATCCTTCACGATCGCGCGCCGCGCCCGGGACGGGATTCGGGCGTTCACGGCCGCCATCGGCAGCAATCACCGCGGCCAGGTGCCGGTGAGCGTCACTGCCGGAGCGGCAGTAGCGGCTGGCGGCGGCGACGTGAATCGTGAAGGATCTTAACCGAATTCGCGACGGGTTCACTGCCGCCATCGGCAGCGCGCGGCCCGCGCAGCGCGCTTCACTGCGGCCGCGTGCTGGTGGTCCGGGCGTCCATGCATCGCGCCGAGCCCTGCTCCTGTAGGTGCAGGTCGGGCAGGTCAGCGAAAGCCCACTCGAGCAAGCCTGGCTGCGGGCCTCATGGCATTGAAACGTAAACGTTTCAATAGGCACGCCGCGTGCTCCGTGATGGCCCACGTGAGGTCGACGTCCCAGCTCCGCGGCGCCAGCTTCGTCCAGTACATGGTCGGCGTCGCGCTCGCGATCGCGCTCGCCGCCGGGGGCGTCGCCGTCTACCGGCTCGCCATCGCCAAGGGATCCGGGTGCCTGGGCGAGCACGTCGCGGCCGCCGGCGTCGCCGGTCGTCAGTGCGGACAGACCGAGACCAAGGAGAGCCGCGCCGCCGCTACCATGGCGGCGCTCGGGCCCACCAGCCTCGACGCCAAGTGCGACGCCTCGGGCAAGTGTACCAACGGCGCCTGCTTCTCCGGCGACACGCCCGTCCTCACCCCCGACGGCGAGCGTGCCATCGCCACCATCGCCCCCGGCGACCTCGTCATCGCGCGCGATCCCGTGACCGGCGAGACCAGCGCTCGCCACGTCCTCGCCACGAAGATCACCGACGGCAAGCCCTCGCTCCGCCTCGAGCTCCACGACGACGACGCCGACCGCACCGAGGCCCTCACCGTCACCGCCGAGCATCCCTTCTGGGTCGCCGCGCGCGGTTGGATCGCCGCCGCCGACCTCGCGAGTGGCGATCGCGTCACGACGCCCACCGGCACCGCGACCGTCATCGCGCTCGCCCAGCGCGCCTCCGTCGAGCCCGTGCACAACCTCGAGGTCGAAGGCCTGCACACCTACTTCGTCGGGCGCACGCACATTCTGGTGCACAACGACTGCAACATCGCGTCGAAGGAGGCGTGGGAGTACCCGTACCGCGCCTCCGACGCCGATCAGGTGCTGAAGGCCGCCGCGCAGCTCGCGACGCAATGGAAGACCTTCCTCGAGCCGAACCGCTACACCGGCCCCTCGATGCACGCGCCCGGCTACGACGTGGAGCGCGAGAATGCGAAGGCGCGCGCTCGCCAGGCGGAGAACCTCGGCGCCACGCAGTCGATGGTCGACCTCCGGATGGCGCAGATCCTGACTTCACCGACCTCGGACCCCGCGGCGAAGCGCGCGATCGCCCAGGCGCTGGCCGAGGGCAAGCATCTCCCCTCGCTGGCGATGCCCATGAGCACGTTCGGCCCGAGCTCGATGTCGATGCTCTCGCTGTCCGGCAACACGCAGCGCGACCTCGACCGGATGCAGGCGATTCGCCAGCAGGCATGGAGCGGCGAGACCCTCCGCGGGGCCTTCGCGCAGTACACGGTGCGCGAAGGCACGCCTGCCATGAAGGAGAAGACGGCCTGGTTGCTGCTCGAGGCGCGCTCGACGTTCGATCCCAACCGCGCGTTCCAGATCTTCGGCAAGAAGCTCCAGCATGCCCTCGAGCGGGCCGACCAGGTCGACAAGGACATCCTCGCCCGCAAGCTGGCGGAGATGTGGAAGGACCCCTCCATCAAGAAGACACTCGCCGATCTCCACGCCGAGACGCTCTCCGAGGTGCGGTCGTCGAACGAGTACCGCCAGCAGCTCGAGATGCTGCAGTCGGAGGCGTTCCTCCTCCGGCTCCAGCTCGAGACGCCTGACCAGGCGAAGAAGACCCTCGAGCTCGAGATCGGAAAGGTGGCCGCCGTCGATACGCTGGTGGCGAAGCGCCTCCTCGAGAACATCCTCGCGCGGCAGTTGATGCGCGACTTCCACCAGCTCGACCTCGGCACCCAGGCCGACGCCGTCGAGAAGTCGATCGACGTCCACCTCGCCGAGCTCGCGAAGCACGACTCCACCCTCAAGGACCTCGCCAAGACCGGCATCAAGGCGCCGGCCGACGTGATGAAGCGCATCGCCAAGGTCCTCTCCGAGCAGCAGAAGATCCTCGCGCTGAACCGCGCCGCCGAGGCGACCGCGGCCATCGACAAGATCGTCGAGGATGCGGCGAAGGTCGGCCAGATCAGCACGCAGCAGAAGAGCGCGCTCACCAAGGTCTTCAACCTCATCGAGAAGTCGGACAAGAACGGCCACGCGTCGGCCATCGCCACCACCGCGGCGCTCTTTGCGCTCGGCGTCGACGTCTACAACGGCGAGGCGTTCAAGGGCTTCGGCAGCGCGAAGTCGTACCAGTCGGTCGCGACCATCGCCAAGAGCATCGGCAGCGCGGACTCGTACGCCAAGGTCGGCGCGTGGCTGCTCGCGGCGAAGCTCCCCGGCGAGGGGACGAAGTTCGCGATGCTGATCAAGATCACGAAGTGGGGCGGTCCCATCGGTGACGGCATCGCGGCGACGCTCGACACCATCAGCGCCGTCGACAACTTCAAGAAGGGCAACACCAAGGAGGCGGTCTGCGACGTCGGCGCGGCGGGCTGCGCGGTCGCCACCACCGTCGCCGGGATCGCCATCGCGTCTGGAGCGACCGGCCCGGCGGCCCCCGTCGTGATGCTGGTCGGCACCATCGGCTACCTCGGATTCAAGGGCATCAAGTGGATGGTCACCGACGCGGACGAGGTGAAGCTGCTCAAGGAGGCGGGCGTGTACCGAGACATGAGCGGATCGGCGCTGCGCGCCATCCACGAGCGCGAGATCCGGAAGTACGCGAACAGCTGCACCTCCGATCGCCGCCACTGCCCGGGCCCGATCGGCGAGGAAGCGCGGCGCATCCTCGACGGCGACAAGAATCGCTACGACAGAGACCTACTCCTCAGGGACTTCTACGCCCCCAGCACCGGCAAGCTCCGCTTCGAGTCGGAGATCATCGCGGCGCGGGGCGCCAAGTTCTACCAGCAGCACAAAGCCGCGCCGGGCACCTGCAACAGCTGCCACTGAGGGAGAAGCTGACAGCTGTCGGCCGTCGGCTATGATCCTGACGATGGGCCAGGCTCTCGTACCGAACGCGCTGCGGGTCGCCGCCGTCTGGGGAACGACCGTCGTCGCGCTCAAGACGCTCGGCAAGGGAGAGAGCTTCGTCCTCGGCGACGTCGTCGGCGCCGACCTGCCCATCCCCGACGGCATCGAGATGGCGCAGTCGCCGCTGCGCGGCGGGCAGGGCGGCTGGGAGCTCGACACGCGTGGATGCGTCGGCGGCCTGCTCACGCTGCGCGGCCGCGCCGAGGATCCCGTCGCCATCGCGCGCGCCGGCGCTCCCGTCCCGGTGATGCCCGGCGACTACGGCCTCATCCAGTACGGCCAGTTCGCGATCTTCTTCCAGTACACCGCGCAGCCGATCGCGATGTCGTCGTTCAAGGGGCCCGAGCTCCTCACGCTGCTCGCGATCTTTTGCAGCGCGATCCTCCATCTCGGCATGCTCGGCCTCGTGCGCACGCTCATGACGCCGCCGCCGCTCGCGAAGCCGCTCGAGCTCACGAACCCCGAGGAGTACGCGGCGCGCTTCGGCCTCAAGCGCCCGATCATGGAGACGCCGCCCCCGGAGCCCGTCGCCGTCGGCGCCGAGAAGGGCGGCGGCTCGGGCGTGAAGGATCCTGGCGCGCAGGACAAGAAGGCGCAAGGCGGCGGCAAGAAGATCAAGGGCGACGAGGGTAAGTTCGGCATGAATGGCGTGGCCGACCACACGCAGCTGCCCGGCGAGATCAAGCCGACCACCCGCTACGGCGGCCTCAGCGAGGTCCTCGAGGGCGACACCGGCAAGGAGATCCAGAACACGCTCAAGTCGATCAACACCGTGTCGGCTGCGCTGTCGGGACTGAACTCGAGCTCGATGGTGCTCGGCGCGGGACCAGGCACCGGCCTCAAGGGGGCCGGCTCGGGCGGCGGCGGCAGCGGGGCCGGCGTCGCGTTCGGATCGGGTACGCTCGACACCGGATTCGGCGCGGGCAACGGCGGCGGCTACGGCAGCGGCGGCGGCGGCCCGGGCGGTCGCGGCACGGGCGGCAACGGCAAGGGCGGCGCGGGCGGCGGCACGGGTACCGGCAACGGATCGGGCAGCGGCGCGGGCGGTCCGGGCGAGGCGAAGGTCACCGCGTCGGCGGGCGCGGGCGCGTCGAAGGGCGGGCTCTCGCAGGAGCAGGTGCGGCGCGTCGTGATGGCCCACCTGGGCGCGGTGCGCGCCTGCTACGAGAGCGAGGCGCAGCGCAATCCGTCGCTCAAGGGCGGCGTCACCGTGATGTGGACGATCGATCCCAGCGGCGGCGTCTCGAGCGCCTCGCTCGCGGGCACCACGCTCGGCAACCCGCGCGTCGA
>JAYTBL010000280.1:0-1788 GCA_043736975.1 Polyangiaceae bacterium | reverse complement strand
ATCGTGCAAGGCGGGATCATCCCGGAGCTCCGTCGCGAGTCGGCGGCGTTCCTGACCGAGCACCCGTTCGACGGCTTCGCCATCGGCGGGCTCGCGGTGGGCGACACGCGCTCGGAGCGCGAGGACGTGACCGCGCTCTCCGCCGAGCTGCTGCCGCGGGACCGCCCGCGTTACCTCATGGGCGTGGGTACGCCGCCAGACCTGCTGCACGCGATGCTCGCCGGCGTCGACATGTTCGACTGCATCATCCCGACGCAGCTCGCGTACCAGGGCACGGCCTTCACCTCGACGGGGCGCGTGCGCCTCACGCGCACGCCGAACTACCTCTCCCAGGACAAACTCGACCCGGACTGTCCGTGCTCGACGTGCACGACCTTCCATCGCGCGTACCTGCACCACCTCTTCAAGTGCAAGGAGCCGCTCGGGCCGCGCCTCGTCTCGATCCACAACCTCCATTACTACCATCGGCTGATGGCGGAATCGCGCGCGGCCATCGAGGCGGGCACCTTCGCGGCGTACGCGAAGGCGCAGCTCGCGGCGATCGACCGTCACGAGCACAGCGCGACGCGCTTCGGCGAATCATGAGCGCGGTCGAGGTCGTGATGTTGAAGAGCGGCGTGCCGGCGATCCGCGACTGCGCGAGCGGTCAGATCATGCACTGCGGCACGGGGCCCGCGGTGGAGTCGCGGGCCATCTACGTGGAGCCGTCGCGGCTCGCGGCGCGGCTCGCGGCGGGCGGGCCGGATGCGTTGGTGGTCTTCGACGTGGGCCTCGGCGCAGCGTCGAATGCGCTCGCGGCGTGGCAGGTGAGCGAGGCGGCGACGACGGGCTGCCGGCCCCTCGCGATCGTGAGCTTCGATCACGATCTTGCGCCGTTGCGCCTCGCGCTGGAGCCGGAGAACGTGGAGGCGTTCGGGCTGACCGGCGCCGCACATGCGGCGGCGGTCGCGCTGCTGGCGGACGGCCGTCACGAGACGCCGCGCACGACGTGGCGCCTCGCCCTCGGGGATCTGCTGGCGGCGCTGGCGAAGGCGGAGGAGGGCGCGGCCGACATCGTCTACTGGGACATGTACTCGCGCGAGGTCAGCCCGGAGCTGTGGACGGTATCGACGTTCCGCACGCTGCGTCGGGCCTGCCGGGCCGGGGCAACGCTCCACACGTACAGCGCAGCGACGTCGACCCGGTCGGGGCTGCTGCTCGCAGGCTTCGCGGTGGGCCTCGGCGACCCGACCGGCGACAAGGAGCAGACGACGATCGGCGCAACGGACCACCGCGATCTGGCGCGCCCGCTGGACGCGCGCTGGCTGACGCGCCTCAAGCGATCGTCCGCGGCGTTCCCGAGCGACGTCGGCGCGGACGATGCCTCACGCGCCGAGGCCTTCGCGCGGATCCGAGCGCTGCCGCAGTTCGCGTGAGCCGCGGCGCGGCGCCGTCCGCAGGGGACGGTGGGGGGCCCGCCCCCGCGTGCGCCCGGCGATGGCGCGCAGGACCATCGCGCAGAATGGTGAAGATCCTTCATCATCCTAGTCCGCTCCCACTGCAACGCCCGCGACCTCCGAGGGCCGCGCCGCGCGGAACCTCCCGTGGAGCGACGCGGCGACGCGGCAGTAGCGGCTGCTCGACGGGCGAGGAGATCGCCACCGTGGCGCGTGTCGAGAAGGGAATGACGAGGTGGCTCAAGATGCGGAAGCTCATCGACGAGCGCCCCATCGAGGAGCGGTCGGGCGAGGCGCCGGAGCTCACGCCTCTCGAAGCCTGCATGCAGCTGTCGCTCTTCGGCGGGACGTT
>JAYTBL010000279.1:0-1789 GCA_043736975.1 Polyangiaceae bacterium | reverse complement strand
GCCTGCTCAATCACGGCACCGCACTCCACCGTCTCTAATTTCAGCGCCACGCGCCCCTGCGTGAGACGCGCAACATCCAGCAGATCGTCGACCAACCGGGTGAGCTGCATCGTCTGCCGGGTGAGCACGCCCAGCAGTGGCTGGTACTCTGGCCGCGTGCCCAGTTGCTTGTCGAGCAGCGCGCTAACCGTGCGGATGGACGCCAGCGGATTGCGCAACTCGTGCCCGAGCATCGCTAAAAATTCGTCTTTGTGCCGGTCGTTCTCTTTCAATGCCTGCACTGCGCGCGCACGCTCCACCACTGCCCAGGTGCGCTCGGCGGTGTCTTCAAGCAGCTCGATCTCGTCCACCGTCCAGTCACGAGGCGAGGTTGCGTTGGCTATCAGCGTGGAAACCAGTTGCCCGTTTTTGAGGAGCGGCACGACGATGAACGCGCTGATGTCGTTCGCCCGGTAGGACGCCCGCTGGTCGTCGGGCATGGCTGGGTCGGTGTCAACGTCGCACACCACCCACGGCCTTCCGTTGGCGAGCGACGGCATCGGCCAGTCGGCCAGGGGGTAGCGCCGGGCGTGGCTCGCCACGCCGTCAAGGCGCCACTCACGTTCGACGACATACTCTGCTCGTAGCGCGTCGACCTCGACGTAGTAAACCCGGTCGCTGGCAAGGTACTCGCCAAGCACCCGCACCGCCTCGCCCTGGATCGTCGCAGGGTCGGCGTGCGGACGCATCGCGTCGCAGAGCCGGACGAGGTAGCGCTGTCGCTCCTCGTTTCGACGCATATCCTTCTCCACCCGCTTGCGCTCAGTGATGTCCGAAAAGAGCACCGCGATGCGGCGACTGCCCTCTCCGCCGAGCCGGAAAATGTTCAGATCAAAGACGCGTCCGAGCGCTAACTCTGACTCTTGTACCCGGATTGACACGCCGGTGTCGGCCGCACGGCCGTAGAGCTCGGCCCACCGCGGGTTCGGCGTGCCCAGCACCTCCGTGGCCGTGCGCCCCACGGGGCACGGCATCCCGGTGTGCCGCATGAACGCGGGGTTCACCTCGAGGAAGCGGAAGTCGTGCCAGTGCCCGGTCTCGTCCGCGAGGACCTCCACCACCGCGTACGCCTCGTCCATCTCGCTGAAGAGCGCCCGGTACATCTCCTCGCTCGTGCGCAGCGCCGCCTCGACGCGGGTGCGCTCGACGGCTTCCCATGTGCGCTCGGCCACCGCCTTGATCAGCGCGACGTCGGTCGCAGTCCACGTTCGAGGCTTCGCCTGGTTCACGCCGATGATGGAGACGACGCGCCCCTCCTTGATCAGCGGCACGCCGACCGCCGCGCGTACCCCGATTGCAGCGTATAGGGCAGTCAGCGCGGGGCCGATCAGGGGGTCGGCGAGCACGTCGTGAGCGACCGACGACTCGTTACGGCGGTACTGATCGGCAAGCACCCCGAAGTCCGACATTCTCAGCAGCGGGGGAAAGGCCGCCACTCCGTCCAGGTAGGCGGGACCGGTCCGCATCGTGTCGCCGTCAGCCTGCACTTCGAAGTAGAGGGCGCGGTTGACCTTGAGATGCAGCCCGAGCGCCGCCACTGCGACGCGCTGCACCTCGAGTGGGTCGCGGAGGGGCCGGAGCGAGTCGCTCAAGCCCAACAAGAAAGACTGTCGAACCTCGCTCACGCGCAGCGACTCCTCGGCGCGCGCACGCTCGACGGCCGCCCACGTGCGCTCGGCCGTTTCCTCGATCAGTGCGACCTCCTCGGCCGTCCACGCGTGAGGGGTTGTGTGGTTCACCGCGAGGAACG
>JAYTBL010000278.1:0-4754 GCA_043736975.1 Polyangiaceae bacterium | reverse complement strand
CAGATTCCACGTTGGCACGAGAAATCGGGCCTTTCATTGATGGAAGAGGGCGCGTGTTGGGACCTGTCGCGCGATGTACGCCAGGGGCGGGTGCGGGCGCGCGTCGCAGGCCGGAAAAAAGTGGCGCCGAGCGCGCGACGGCGGCGCCGAGGGGGCGAGCTGCTCGCGTATAGTCGCGGCCGTGCGAACGCGCGCAGTCCTTCGAACCGCCGCCGCCGCGCTCGTCCTGGTTGCGACCTCGCTCGCGAATCGCTCGGCCAGCGCGGCCCCGCCCGCCCCCGATCCGACCGACCCGGCGCCCGAGCATCCCGCGTTGCCGGCGCGGGGCTCGGCGCCGGAGTCGGGTGAGCCTCCGGCCGCCGATCCGCCTGCGTCCGATGCGACGCCGCAGTTCGCGCCGATGCCGAGCCTGAAGAAGAACCCGATCGACGTGCTCCCGGGCGACGTCGTCTACCCGCCGATCGACAAGACCCCCGTGAAGCCGATCCGGTGGGATCCCGAGTGGCCGCGCTTCGGCGCGGTCGACTGGGTGATCACCGGCGTCGGGGCGGCGATCACGATCGGCGCCGCGATCGTGCCGCCGCAGCGCAAGCACTACATCTCGACGTTCGGCATTGACGACAGCGCCCGCAAGGCGCTCCGTCTCCCGAGCTCGGAGGGTCGCTACGTGGCGCGTGACGCGAGCGACGTGATCCTCTCGCTCGAGGCCACCTGGCCCTTCTTCGTCGACGCGCTGGTCACCACCTGGTGGTACCGCGGCAGCCCCGACGCGGCGGCCCAGATGGCGCTCGTCGACGGCGAGGCGCTCGCGATCGTCACCGCCATCCAGGGCGCGACCAACACGCTGGCGAGCCGCGAGCGCCCCTATGGCCAGACCTGCGGCCGGCTCACGCCGGCGCAGACCAACGACTGCGAGGGCAACGTCCGCTACCGCAGCTTCTTCAGCGGGCACACGGCGTTCACCTTCATGGCCGCCGGGCTCATCTGCGTGCACCACGAGAAGCTCGATCTGCTGCGCGGCGCTGGTGACCACATCGCGTGCGTCACCGCGTACGCCGGCGCCGCGGCGACCGGCCTCCTGCGCGCCGCGGCCGACGTGCATTATATCACCGACGTCGCGGTGGGCGCGGCGTTCGGCACGTTCGTCGGCTTGGCCGTCCCGCTCCTCCACTACCGGCGCGTGAACATCGCACCGAAGGACAAGCCTACGGGCGTCGACATGCACATCATGCCCGTCGGCACCGGTGTCGGCGTCGGGGGGACCTTCTGATGCCGCTGCTACGCGCGCGTCACCTCGTCGCCGCGCTCCTCGCGGCGACGAGGCTCGCGAGCAGCAACGGCGCACGGGCGCAGGGCGGCAACTCGGCGGGCTCGCACACCGATCCTCCGCTCCCGCCGGACGACCACCCAGCCAACGATTCGGGGATCCCGTTCGCAGGCTCGTCGGCGGAGAACCCGAAGCCGGGCGTCGCCTACCCGCCCGACGAGCTGATGGACGCGAAGATGCGGCGCTCGTGGAACGAGGGGCGGACGCGCGCCTTCCTCGCGACCACGCTCGACGTCGGCTGGACGTACATCCGCCCGCGCGCCTCGCTCGGCTACGGTAAGCCGTTCGGGACCTGGTTCGGCATCGAGGCGAACCCGATCATCTCCGGAAACGGGCTCGGCGGGTACGCGGGCCTGCGCCTTGCCCTGCCGCGCTTCGAGCTCCGTGTCGGCCCCCGCTACATGGCCGCGTTCAACCGCAACTTCCTGAACCCTCCCACCGGTGAGAGCCAGAAGTACAACCGCCAGGACCTCGACTCGACCGTCGGCAAGCCATCACGCGTGCTCACGTTCGAGGCCGAGATCGAGGCCTCGGTGCCGGCCGGTCCGGGCGACATCATCGGCCTCGGCAGCATCTCCTACGTGACCGGTGTGCCCGAGGGGCAGTACGTCTTCGAGGAGACGCTCCGCATGATCGTGAACCCGCCGATCGTGTGGCGCGCGCGCCTCGGCTACGTCATCCGGTTCGGCAGCTACCGCCAGCACAGCCTGGGGATCGTGGGAGATGGGCTCAGCGTACCGAAGCGTGACGACTCGAAGACGTTCCGGATCGGCCCCATCGTCCGCATCGTGCTGAGCCGCCGCGTCGAGGTGCGCGGAAGCTTCGTGCCCACGATCATCAGCCCCGACAACCTGGGCCTCATCGGCGGCGACTTCACCGAGCTCGGCTTCCGTTACCGCTGGGCGACCGAGTAGCCCTAGGATGGCGCGGTGGACGAGCTGGATGCCCTGCTGCCCGTTCTCGTCGCCGAGCTCGCGGACGACGATGCGCGCCGCAAGGTCGAGGAGCTCGCGGCCATCCGCGGCACGGCGCTCGTGCCGCTCATCGATGCGCCCGTCGATGCTTCGCTCCACGTCCTCGAGGTGACGACCCCGGGGCACAGCGAGCCGCTGCTCGTGCTGTGCGAGCCGCTGGGCGGCCCGACCGAGCGGGGCTTCCCGCTCCGCCTTCATCCCTATGGCTCGCCGCCGGTGCAGCGCTCGCTCCCGCCGTCGCCCGCATCCCCTTCGCTGCCGAGCCTGCGCGCCACGCGCACGCGGCCCGTCACCCTGACGCGTCATCACACGCGCGATCTCCTGGGTGAGTCGCAGGGCCCGAGCTCGGTCCCCGACACGCCGGAGGCGATCGTGGGGCGCGAGCTCGCCGGCAAGCTGGTGGTGGAGAGCGTCGTCGGCGTCGGCGGCATGGGCGCGGTGTACCGCGCGCGCCACAAACAGCTCGGCACGGCGGTCGCGGTGAAGGTGCTTCACGAGCGCTTCCGCAGCGACCTCCAGTTCTGCGCGCGCTTCCACGCCGAGGCGCTGGTAGTAAGCCAGCTCGATCACGCCAACGTGGTGCACATCAACGACTACGGGCAGGAGCCCGACGGGCTTCTCTACCTGGCCATGGACTTCCTCGAGGGGATCGAGCTGCAGGAAGTGCTCCAGCAGGAGGGCACGCTGCCGCTGCCGCGCATCCTCGACATCGCGCTCCAGGTAGCCGCGGGCCTCGGCCACGCGCACGCGCGCGGCATCGTTCATCGCGACGTGAAGCCGAGCAACATCGTCCTCGTGAAGAGCCAGGACGACGAGGGCCGCCCCGTCGAGCTGGTGAAGGTCTGCGATTTCGGCATCGCCGCGCGCGCCGGGACCAGCACGCTGCTCGGGACGCCGGCGTACATGTCCCCCGAGCAGTGCGCGGGCGGCGAGATCGACGGCCGGAGCGACATGTATGCGCTCGGAATCATTCTCTACGAGCTCGCGACCGGGCAGCTCCCCTTCTCCTCCGCCGATCCGGCGGCGCTCGTCGCCATGCAGCGCAACGATCTGCCACGGCCTCCTTCGACGGTCCGCAACGTCGACGCGCGGCTCGAGCAGCTCATCCTCCGCATGCTGCAGAAGGCGCCTGAGGAACGGCCGCGGGACATGCGCGAGCTGCGCGCCGAGCTGAAGACGCTCCAGCGTCCACCGTCGCTCCAGCTGCACGACGTCGGCATCGGCGCGGACGCGCGAGGCAGCGCGCCACCCGATGCGGTGCCCGCCGGGCAGGCCACGCCCGACGACGACGACGACGACGCGCTCCCGATGGTGCTCGCCCCGGCGCTGGCGCGGAGGCCGGTGGTGCCCGACATCCCGGCGCTCGCCGCGCAGCTCGCGCGCGAGCCCGTCTCGACGTTACGCGAGAAGCTCGCGACGCCCGCCGCGTTCGCCGCCGAGGCGCAGTCGATCGCCGCGGCGATGCAGCTGATGCTCGAGCAACGCGAGCTCGCCGCGCTCGCGCACGTGGTCGCGATCTTCCGCAAGGTGGCGGCCGAGCCAGCGAACGGCGCGAGCGCCGAGCTCGCGGCGCGGCTCGTGAAGACGCTCCAGGATCCCGCGCGCCTCGCACCCGCCGCGGATCGCGCGCTCGCCGAGCACGAGGACGCGGCGCCGGCGCTCCTCGCCTCGCTGGGGCTCGCGGCGGCGCACGCGCTCTACGCCGCGCGGCTGCGCGTGCATCCCACGCCGCCAGCGCGCGCGCGCTTCGTCGCGACGATGCGCGGGATCGGCCTCGCGGCGTGGCCGCTCGTCGCCGCCGCGCTGCAGCGCAACGCGCCGGGCGACGCGAACCAGCACGATCCTCGGCTCGCCGAGGATCTCCTGCGTTCGATGCCTCTCGTCGCCGACGACGCGGCGGGCAACATCGTCGCCAAGTACCTGCGCTGGGGCGACGTCGCGGTGCGCCGCGCCGCGATCCCGCCGCTCGTGACGCTGTGGGGCGATCGCGCGCGCCCGCTGCTCCTCGGCGTGCTCCTCAAGGATCCCGACGAGGGCATGCGCGTCGCCGCGATCCGGGGGCTCCGCGAGCTGCGCGCCATCGACGATCACGTCGTGCGGAAGGCCGAGGACATCCTCGCTGATCCCGAGGCGAGCCAGGGCGTGCGCGTCGCGATCGCCGAGGCGCTCGCCGACACCGCCGAGGGCGTCCGCCCGCTCGCGGCCGCGGTGCTCCGGCGCGCCCTGGCGCCGAAGGGCGGGATGTTCGCGGTGCTCCGCTCGAAGGCGAAGGCGGTGCCCGGTCCCGTGCTGCTCTCGATGTCGACGAGCCTCATCGCTCTCGACGGCGCGGCGGCGCCCAAGATCATCGAGGAGCTCGGGCGGCAGTGCGAGGAGCCGCTGCGCACGCAGCTCCTCGGGCTCGTCGGCAAGCGCTGACGAGCGCCAACGCCGGAGCGCCGCTACTTGGCCTT
>JAYTBL010000277.1:0-21937 GCA_043736975.1 Polyangiaceae bacterium | reverse complement strand
TCGCGCCGGCGTCGACCGAGATCGCGTTCCGGCTGGCGCCCGCCGAGGCCACGCTCTCCGTCGAAGGCAAGGACCTCCCGCCCGGCACCCGCGTGGTGCCGCGTCCCGCGATCGGCATGACCGTGAACGTCGTGGTGCGCGCGAATGGCTACGAGGACGTCACCGTCCTCGTCGATTTCTTCACCACCTCACCGATGGAGCTCACGCTGAAGTCCACCGCCGACGCGAGCGTGGCGCCGCCAGCCGCGACGACGCCGAGCACCGCCGCCCCGGTCCCCAACGATCCGCTGACGACTGCGCCGAGCGACCCACCGAAGGATCCGGCGGCGCCCAAGGACCCCATCAAGAAGCCTCCGCGCCCGCCGAAGGACCCCGGGGTCCCCGCGAACCCCTACTGAAGCGCGCGCCCGCGGCAAGCGCGTTGGTAAAGCACGCGTCTTTCGCTCTATCCTGGGTCCATGAGGCGACACGCGTGGACGATCGTTGCGGGGCTCGCGCTCCTGACCCCGTCCGCCGCCGTGGCGCAGGAGCCCCCGGTCGTCGACTCCGCGGCCGAGGCCCGGCAGCAGTACACGCAGGGCACGCAGGCCTTCCAGGCGAAGCGTTACGAGGAAGCGGCGCTGCATTTCGAGGCCGCCGCGTCGTTCCGCACGAACGCCGTCGCGCTCTACACCGCGGCGCTCGCGTGGGATCTCGCGACCCGCCCCGAGCGCGCCGCCGATGCCTACGGCCGCGCGCTCGCGGTGGGGGGGCTCGAGCCGAAGCAGGGCAACCTCGCGAAGGATCGCGTCGCGCAGCTCGAGAAGACGCTCGGAACGGTGGTCGTGACGGCGCCCGAGGGCTGGCGCGTCCAGCTCGACACGTTCACCGAGGTCCTCGCCCCCGCTCGCCTCCACGGGGCGACCGGCGTGCGCAGCCTGAGCATCCGCGCGCCGGGCAAGCCCATCGAGCGCCGGGACGTGAACCTGGAGGCGAGCAAGATCTCGAACCTCGAGCTCAAGGAAGAGCCGAAGGTGGTCCCCAAGGTCGACCCGGAGCCCGTGAAGCCACCGCCGATCGTGGTGCCACCGCCGCCGAGGCAGGAGACGTACTGGATCACGCGGCGCGTGATCGGCGTCGGCGTGGCGGGCGTCGGTCTCGCCGCGCTCGGCAGCGGGATCATCCTCGGCCTCCAGGCCAACAGCGCGAAGGACGCGTACGACGTGGGACCCACGCGGGAGAGCTTCGACCATGCTTCGTCACTGCAGACCTGGACGAACGTCTCGCTCGTCGCGGGGGGCGTCCTGATCGCCGGCGGCATCGCGCTGGTCGTGATCCCCGACAAGGACGAGGGGCAAGGGCGCATGCGCGCGAGCCTCACCCCAGGCGGCGCCGTCGTGTCGGGGACTTTCTGATGGCGCCCCGCGTCATGAAGAGGCCCGCGCGTCGGGTCATCGTGGCGGTCGTCTGCAGCGGGAGCTTGCTCGGGCTGTTCGGACTCGCGAGCTGCTCGCTGGGGCTCGATGAGTCGTTGATCGGCGCGGCCCCCGACGGCGGCGGGGTCGACGAGGCCTCGGTCATCGACCAGGTGGTGAGAGAAGGCGGCGACGGCGCGCTGCCGCCGATCAACCCCGAGGCGGGCGTCTGCGCGAAAGACGAGGACTGCAAAGCCGCGACGGGCTGCCTCGCCGCGCGCTGCGATATCCCTCGCAAGGCGTGCGTGCTCCAGGTGTGCCGCACGGCCGCGTGCAACTCCGCGAGCTGCGATGTGCCGACCGCGAAGTGTGGCGCGGCCAAGCCCTACAAGTACCGCGCCGGGCAGTTCCCGGTGGGCGCTGCGATCGGCTGCGGCGGCGCGCTCGGGCGCTGCTTCGCCGCCGTCTATCCGTTCGTCTTCGTGGGCACGACCAACGGCGTCGTGGCGTTCGCGGCGAGCGATCCGCAGGCCGTCGCGCCGCCCATCCCGCTCGCGGGCCTCGGCTTCGTGCCATCGCAGATCGTTGCGAGCGGCAGCCGGGTCTACTTCCTCGGCACCCCGGTGGGCGCCGGGGCCACGTCACGCCTGCCCCTCGCGTACGCCGACGTCCCGCCCGATCCGTTTGCGACGAAGATCCCGGTCACCACCGTGCTCGGCACCTACAGCCGACCCGCGAGCGATCCCGTGGTCCTCTTTCCGCGCGGAAACGATACGGCGCTGCTCGTCGATCTCAGCCTCGCCAGCGCCTACGCATCGACGCCGATCGAGCCGCCGCTCCTCGAGCCCGCCGTGTTCGGCTCGCAGAGCGTGGTCTTCACGGCTGCCTCCACGCCGCTCGCGACGAGCGGCTCGCGGCTCGTGATGGGCCAGATCACCGCCGCGAGCGCGGCGCTGTTCGGCTTCGTCAACGCCGCAGGCAGCGCGAGCCCGACCACAACGCCCGACGTCGCGATCCCGACCGCCACGCCGGTCACCGGGCCGCAGTACTTCGCGAGCAGCGCCGACGGGGCGATCTTCTGGGCGCACGTCTCGCTCGCGCCGCCGCCGATAGCCCCGAACCCGCAGCTGATCCGCGCGGCGAAGGGCTACTTCCTGGTCGCCGACGAGAAGGCCGCGTTCGATCCCGCCGCGGGAATCGACCTCGAGCTCTACGGCGTGCCGGTCGGCACCCAGACCGTAGGCCCCGCCGCGATGCTCGACGCGAAGACCGCGCTCATCACCACCTCGCTGCCCGCCAATCCGGCGCTCTCGAACGTCGGGTTCGTCACGCGCTCGCCGCTCGCGATCATGAAGAACGCCGATAATACGCCGCGTCGCTTCCAGCTCACGGTTCCCGTGAGCCAGCTCGCGGCCGCCGGTTCGAACGGCCTCGGCTACGTGCTCGCCGTGGACCCGGCAGCGCCAGCGGCGCCGACCGTCTACGTGTTCGATCCCGTATGCGCGCCGTGAGCGCCTGAGCGATCAGCGACGGGGAATGGCGATGATGGCGCCGGTCTCGTGGACGCCCTCAGCCACGAAGATGGTGGTCGCGTCAGCCTCGATGGCGGACACCGTCGCCAAGCCCTCGTCCTCGACCACCGTGCGCGAGGCTCCTCCAGCGACGGGGACGCTGCGCACCTGCGGGCGCGCGGCGTCGAAGTAGAGGAGCTCGCCGCCCGCGATCTCGATCGGCGCATCGCGCACGTCGCGTGCGACCACCGACGCCGGGCCGCCGGTCTTGGGAAAGCGCACCACGCCGCGGCCCTTGTCGACGTCGGCCACGACGTACACGAAGCCGTCGTCGATCTCGGAGTGGCTGAAGCGAGCTCCGGTGCCCACCGGCTCGAGCGCGCCGCGACCGTGGAGCGTGCGCACGATCTTCGCAGGCGTCACGACGTACACGTAGATCTTGTCGACGAGGACCGCGCGCGGCGGACCGTCGAACGCGGCGAGGCGTGACGTCGTCGTGCCGCTGACGCGCAGGAGCGCCCCGCCAGCGCCGATGGCCTCGGTGATGAAGACCTCGTCCCCGATCGCGGCGACGTCGGAGAAGATGCCTCGATCCCGGAGCGTCGTCGGCTGCACGCCGCCCGCGATCGGCGCGCGCAGCACGGCGTCGCCGGGGCTCGCGATCCACGTGATCGAGCCGCCGGCGAGCGCGATGGCGCCGGCGACCGGGGCGTGCCGAGCAATGCGCTGCCGCTCACCGCCGGCCGTGGCGACCGAGTACACCCCGTCGTCGTCGCTGTCGCCGTAGTAGAGACGACCGGCGTCCACGGCGAGCGCGCGCGCGCTGGCCTTCGCGACCACCCGCGGGCGGCTGCCCTTCACCGCAGCCTGCTCGATGGCCCGCGGCGGCTCGGGGACGACGGCCGCCCCTGATTCGCCGCCGCCGTCGCCCCTCCCGCGCGCGCGCCGATCCCCAGCGACGTCGTGTGAGCGTGCGGGGCCCTGGCTGCAACCGGCGACAGGGGCGAGCGCCGCCGCCGCTGCCGCCGCGAAGAGAAGGGTCCGGAGAGGCCGGGTCATCGCCCGCGACGCTAGCTGGGATCAGGCCCAGCGTGTTGATGAGCGCATGCCATTTTTGGCGTCGAACGGCGCGCGGAGGTCGGGCAAAGTGCCGTTTGCCGCGCCGCCCAGCCACGGCTACGACTCCGCCCTCGATGCACGCGATCGACTTCCTCGTCCCGCGCTGGCTGCGGAACGCGCACCTGCAGACGTTCGGCGCGGCCGCGCCGCTCTTCTGCCCGCCGCGCTCGCACGTCGGGCTCGCGGCGGAGGAGCTGCGCCTCCCGCTCTCGCCGGCCGCGCGCGCCGAGGCGCATCATCGCCTCCACGCGCGGGCGTGGTGGGCGACGGAGAGCGGCGCGGTCGCCAGGCGGCCCATCGTCGTCGTCGTCCACGGGATCGGCGGCTCCAGCGCGTCGAAGTACGTGGTCCGGTCCGCGGTCGCGATCCATCGCGCCGGCCTGCACGTGGTGCGGCTCGATCTGCGCGGCGCCGGGGCGAGCATCCCGGATGCGCCGTCGCTCTACCACGCCGGTCTCTCCGCCGATCTGCGGGTGGTGATCGATCACCTCGCCTCCGATCCCCGCGCCGACGGCGTGGTGCTGCTCGGCTTCTCGGGTGGCGGCAGCCTGGCGCTGAAGCTCGCGGGCGAGCTCGGCGAGCAGGCGCCCGCGACCCTGCGCGCGATCGTCAGCGTCTCCGCGCCGCTCGACTATAAGGAGGTCGGGGTGTGGATGGACGCGCTCGGCCGCCTGCCGTACCGCTTTCACGTCCTCAGGGGCCTCGCGAACGGCGCGCGTGAGTTCGCGCGGCAGCACCCGGATCGCGCGCACTACCGCCCGCGCGACGTGAAGCGAATGAGCTCCTTCCGCCACTACGACTCGACCGTGATCGTGCCCATGCACGGCTTCGGCGACGTCGATGCGTACTACGCAGCGGCGAGCCCCGGCCCCTGGCTACCGTCGATCCGCGTCCCCACGCTGCTGCTCCACGCCGACGACGACCCGATGGTTCCAGCCTTCACGGTGCGGCCCTGGCTCGCGTCGGCGTCGTCCTCGGTGGAGATCGCCGTGACACCGCACGGCGGGCACCTCGGCTGGGTCTCGGGCTTCGACGAAGCGAGCTGGATCGACAGCTGGTCGACCAAGCGCGCGCTCGCTTTCATCCGCGCCCACGCCCGCTACTAGAGCGCGACCACGTCGTTCTCGAGGCGCCCCAGGCGGTCGATCTCGAGGGCCACCACGTCGCCCGGCTTCAGCCACTGGTCCTTCGTGATCTTGGAGCCGTTCAGCTCGAGAAAGCAGCCCGTGCCGCAGGTGCCGGAGCCGATCACATCGCCCGGGAAGACATCGACGCCGTAGCTCACCCGCTCGAGGATCTGCGCGAACGTGAAGGTCATGTCCGCGACGTTGCCCTTCGACAGCTGCTGGCCGTTCACGAAGGCGCGCATGCCGAGGTCGAAGGTGTTGCCCCTCGGGGTCTTGGTGGTGCGCTCCGCGAGCTCGTCCATGGTGACGAGGTAAGGGCCGAGCGCGGTGGCGAAGTCCTTGCCCTTCGCGGGGCCGAGCGAGAGCAGCATCTCCTGCATCTGCCAGACCCGCGCCGAGAAGTCGTTCATGATGGTCATGCCGAAGATCGCCTCGTCGGCGTTCTCCGCGGTCAGGTCGCGCGCCTGGCGGCCCACCACGATCGCCGCCTCGAGCTCGAAGTCGAGCTTCTCGAGGTGACGCGGCCGCACCTTCAGCGGGCCCGGGCCGATCACCGCCTGGTGGTTCGTGAAGTAGAAGACCGGGAACTGATCGAACTCCGGGATCATCTCGAGGCCGCGGTTCCGGCGCGCCGTCTCGACGTGCTGGCGGAACGCGTACCCATCGCGCATCGAGGGCGGGCGCGGGATGGGCGCGAGCAGCGTGACATCCTTCGCGGGGAAGGAGATCGCGCCCGCTCCGGTGTTCGGGGGCAGCTCGCCGCGCCCGAACGCGGCGAGCGCCTCGGTGGCCAGGGGGCGCGCTTCGTGCGCCTTCTCCACGAAGCCGAGCACCGAGTTGCCGTACTTCTCGGCGACGAGGCGCTCGTCCTTCGCGCCGCTCGCCTGGCCGTCGACGAAGGCGATGGCGCGCACGAGATCGAGGACGGTGGCCTCGGTGAGGCTGTCACCGGAGGTCACCAGCAGGCCTGGGCGCGCGATCGCGCCGTGGGTGTACGTCACGAGCTTCATGGCTCGCGGTTTACCACACTCCGCGCGGGCAGTAGTGTGGCGCCGTGTTCCTCTCCTGGCTCCCGAAGTCCGCGTACGGCATCATTCACGAGCTGACGCGGCACATCCTCCGCCGCCCGGTCGTCGCCATCACCGCGGTCGCGCGCACGCGTGACGGTCGCATCCTCCTCATCCGCCGGGCCGACACCGGGACGTGGGGCTTGCCGGGCGGCACCCTGGAGTGGGGCGAGACCTTGCGGGTCGGGCTCGACCGCGAGCTGGAAGAGGAGGCGGGGGTCACGAAGCTGGAGCTGGTTCGCGTGCTCGGCGCGTGGTCGAGGCCGGACCGGGATCCGCGCTTCCACGCGGTCACGATCGGCGTCGAGGTGCTGGTCGAGGAGCCGACCAAGCCCCCGAAGAACCCGCTCGAGATCCGCGAGGCGCGGCTCTTCGAGCCCCAGGACATGCCTTCGATGCTCGCGTTCGGGATGGAGGACATCGTGGCCGTCACGAAGCACCCGACCCGCACTGTCCTCGAGTAGGCGAGCGTAAGAGGAGGAGGGGCTGTCGCGTTCTCGCGGTGCGCGGGAAACTTCGCCCCCTGCCGCGCGTCGTAGAGACCCTGGAACGGGGCGGGCCTTCACCATGTCCACGCGCGCTTACAGCTCAGACAAGACCTCACCTACACGTCCTTCCATGGTCGCCCCCGCGGCCGGGGCGAGCGGAGAGCAGGCAATCGCCGGGGAAATCGCGGCCCCTGCGTCGTGTCCTACGTGCGGTACGCTGCGCACTCAACACAGAGATCGACCGAGCTCCTCGTCCGTACAACCGTTCTGGCGGGCGGCCTGCGTCTCGGAAGTCGTCCCAGCTCAGGAGCCCTCGATGGACCGGATCGGCGAATACCTCGTCAAGCGCCTCATCGGCGAGGGCGGCATGGGCAAGGTCTACGAGGCCGAGGAGCGGCTCTCGAAGCGGCGCGTCGCGCTCAAGGTGCTGCGGCCCGAGCTCACCCGCCACGAGGACGGGCGCCGGCTCTTCCTCAACGAGATGCAGATCCTCGCGCACCTCGAGCACCCGAACCTGGTGCGCTCGCTCTCGTCCATGGAGACCGACGGGCAGCTGGTGCTCGTCCTCGAGTATCTGCACGGCCGCACGCTCCGCCAGGAGCTCACGCAGCGCGGGACGCTGCCCTGGCACGAGGCGCTCGAGCACGTCGTGCGGATCGCGGAGGCGCTGACCGTCGCGCACGAGCAGGAGCCGCCGATCGTGCATCGCGATCTCAAGCCCGAGAACGTCATGCTGACCGTGCCCGAGGGCGCCGCCGAGAGCGCGCCGCCTACCGGCCTCAAGGTCATGGACTTCGGCATCGCGAAGGTGCTCGAGGGGATGCACGGCACGAACACCCAGAGCATCGGCACGCTCCAGTACATGAGCCCTGAGCAGATCGACGCGCGATCGATCGACGCGCGGAGCGATCTCTACGCGCTCGGCCTCATCTTCTACGAGATGCTATGCGGCGATCCGCCGTTCAACTCGCCGTCGCCGCGGGAGCTCCTCAACCTGCAGTGCACCGCGTTGCCGCCGGCGCTCGATGCCGAGGTGCGCCGCGGGTTGCCGCGCGGCGTCGAGGATCTGCTCTTCGCCATGCTCGAGAAGAAGCCCGACCATCGCCCCGCCTCGGCGCGCGAGATCACCGAGCGCCTCTCGATGTTCCGCGCCGCCTCGGATGCCGCGCCCGCGCCCGCGCGTCCCAGCCGTAGCACCGGCGCGCGTCCCGCCCGGGACGTCGCCCCGCTCACGCCGCGCATGCCGAGCGCGCCGATCGATCCCGCACGGGACGGCCGCACCGGCGATACGCGTCACTCCGGCGGGGCCCCCAGAGCCGCGCCCCCCGACGACAAGCCGGCGCCGCGTCTTCGGACCGATACGGTCGCGCTCGTCGAGCAGAACGCCGCGCGGCCGCGCGAGGTTCCCACCTGGCTCGCGGTGATCGCGATCGTCGCGCTCTCGCTCGTCGCCGGCATGGCGACGTACCTGGTGCGGATGCGCTCGGCCGCGCCGACCGATCCCGGCACCACCACCACGGCCAGCGCCGCGTACGACAAGAGCGCCGCCGCGAAGCCGCGCGTCCCGGCGCCATGAGCATCGCCGGAGCCTCCCGAGCATGACCGTAGAGGTGCTGCGCCGCGAACGTCCCCTCGGAGCAGGAGACGCGAAGGACACCCTGGGACGGGCGTCACGCTCGTCGTGCACGCTCGAGACGGGCACCGTCGCCGAGCTGTGGTGCTTCGCGGCGTCCGACGCCGGGCTCGTGAAGCGCCTCGCCGGGCTCGGAATCGCTGGGGTGGGCGGGTTCGACCTCGGCTTCGGGGAGGACGCCGAGGGCGCCTTCATCGTGCGGCGCGTGCCGACGCTCACGCTCGACGGCCTGGGCAAGGGCGAGCTCGTCGAGGGCCTGACCGCGCTCGCGAAGGTGCGCGATCTCGCGCAGGCGCTCGCCGCGTGCGAGAAGGCGGCGATCTTTCCCGGACCGCTGCGGCCCGCCGACGTCGCGCTCTCTGGCCCGGGCCGCACCGAGGCGTGGATCGCCGCAGAGCACTACGTCCGCGCGCTGGTCGGGGACGCGAAGGTGGCGAAGGGCACGAGCAGCGGACCCTCGCCGCGCTGGACGCCGCCCGAGCAGGCCGCGGGCGCGCCCTGGGACAACGCCGCCAACCGCTACGTCTTGGGGCTCGCGGCGTACCGGCTGCTCGCGGGCGCACACCCGTTCTCGGGGATCGGCCTGCGCGATGCGATGCGCGCGCAGGCCGCGCCCCCGCCGCCGTTCGACGACGCCGTGGCGCGCACCCTCCGCCCCGGCATCCAGAGCCTCGTGCTTGCGCTCCTCGATCCCGACCTCGCGCGTAGGCCTCGCAGCGCCGAGGAGATTGCCCGCCGCTGCGAGGAGATCCTGCGCGACGGCGATCCGGCGCGCGCCGCCGGTCGTGCCCGCGATCAGCGCGGGAGCATGCCCGCGGTCGCCCCTCCCGTAGCCCCGCGGATCGCCGCCGCGGCCGCCGTCGCCGTTGCTCGTCCGGCGGCAGCTGCCGGGGCCCGCTCTCCCGCCTCACGGCTGGCGCTGATGTTCGCGCCGCTGGTCGTGGGAGTCCTCGTAGCCGTGGTGGGGGTCGCCACCTCGCGCGCCACCGCGCCGCTCGAACCCCGGGCGGCGGTGAACATCACGGCGCAGAAGCCGCTCGCGGCGACCACCGCCGAGACCTGCTCCAGCTGCCATGCGCGCCAGGTCGCGGAGTGGTCGCGCTCGGTGATGGCGCACGCCGCGAAGAGCCCATTGTTCGGCGCGCTTGAGAGCGTCATCGAGGAGCAGGGGGGGCGCGATCTCCGCTGCCCGAACGGCGCCGGCGTGCTCCGCAAGGCGGGCGGCGACGTCTGTCGTGAGGAGAAGAGCGGCGCCACCATCACCGGCGCGGGAGGCGAGCACTGGTGCGTCAACTGTCACGCGGGTGGCGACAACCTCGGGTCCACGGTGCCCGCCTGGAACGCCCAGTCGTTCGGTAACGGCGCGCGCGGTGGCGAGTCCTCACGCAAGCCGCTGCGCGACGTCCTCACGGCGAGCGCGATGGAAGGCATCTCGTGCGCGGTCTGCCATCAGACGATCGGCCCCGTCCACGCGGCCGGAGTCGCGCGCGCGAACGAGTACCAGGGCAACCCGTCCTGGACGTCGTTCACGACCGGCGCGGTGTTCCGCACGCGTCCGGAGGACGGCGTCGGCACCCCGGGCATCGGCAACAGCGGCTACCAGCTCGACGCGACCTCGTTCCTCACGAAGACCCTGGGGGCGGGGGGGCCCGGCGACCCCATCGTGCATCGCCGCGCTTCCGCCGAGGCGAAGAGCTACCTGGGCACGAGCGAGTTCTGCGGCGCGTGCCACGACGTCCGCCTCTTCGGCACCGACTCGATCGGCGTCCGCGATCGCGGCGAGCACTTCAAGCGGCTCCGCAACGCGTACTCGGAGTGGCGCTCCTGGGCCGACACCGAGAAGGCAGCGGGCCGCCAGGCCGCCACCTGCCAGGACTGTCACATGAGCCTCTACCCAGGCGTATGCGTGCCCGGCGCCGGCTCGGCCAAGGAGGGCTGTCCCACCGGCACCCGCTTCGAGGCGCGCCGCCCCGGCGAGCGCGCCCTCGGGATGATCGCCGCTTCCTCCACCGAGGCGCGCAGCATCACCAGCCACTACTTCACGAGCGTCGATCTCCCGCTCGCCGCCGAGTTCCCGGACAAATGGGCGAACGACGTCACCCTCGACGCGAGCGGCCAGCCGCTCGGCTTGGAGGCGCGGCGCCTGCAGCTCCTCCGCCACACCTTCGCGTTCGCGCTGGGCCGCGGCGCTCGCGTCGGCGGGCAGATCGAGCTGCCGGTCGAGATCATGAACACCGGCGCCGGCCACCGCGTGCCCGCCGGCTTCAGCCAAGAGCGAGAGATCTGGGTGGAGCTCACGATCAAGGATGCCCGCGGCGCCGTCGTGTACGAGGTCGGGCACATTCCCGACGACGACGCCGATCTCCGCGACAAGGCCTTCGTGCGGGTCACGACCCGTGACGACAACGTCGACGTCAAGGGGCGCCCGCTGGGCGTCTTCGGTGCCGACGTGGTGGACGGCCCCGACGTGCCCCTGTGGAACCCGAACCCCGTGTTCGGCGGCACGACGTTCCGCGGCAAGGGCCTCCTGAACTTCCAGAACGGCTTCATCCGCTGCGTGAAGTGCATCGGCATCATCGATCGCAACGGCAAGTGCCAGGCGGGACCGGGACAGGGCCGCACGCGCGCCGACCGCTTCGACGACGGCCAGTACGATCTCGACACCGGCGAGTGCCGCTCCAACCTCACCGGCAACGACGCGTTCTTCGAAACGTACTTCCCCTTGGGCGCGCTCGACGCCGACCGCGGTGTGGCGAAGCCGCCGGACGCGATCCTCGACACGCGCTCGGCGCCGCCCGGCGTGCAGCTCCGCTACACGTACGCGATCGAGACCGCGGGCCATCCCGGGCCGTTCGTCGCCACCGCGCGCCTCCGCTTCCGGCCGTTCCCGCCGTTCCTGATGCGCGCGTTCGCCGACTACGAGGCGCGCAAGGCCGCGCAGGGCCTGCGCCCCAGCGGGCCGCAGCTCACCGCCTCGATGCTGCGCCGCAACCACGTCATCGATCTCGCCGAGGCGAGCGCGACCATCGACTGACATGGAGGCGGTGACGAACGCGACGGCCCGCTGGCCCGACGTCGTGTGGGACGCCGCCGTCCTGCGCGGCCTCGATGCGCGAGCCCGCGCGGAAATCGAGGCTGCGGGGCGCGTGCGGCCGATGCGGCGCGGTGACGTCCTGTACCGCGCGGGCGATCCGGCCGACGCGCTCTACGTGGTGATCGAGGGCGCATGCTCGCTGGCCGCGGTGCGACGCGGTGAAGCAGACGCCTCGATCATCCGGCGCGCCGCGCGCGGCGAGACGTTCGGCGAGGAGTCCACGGTGGTCGCGTTCGCGGTCCGTCAGGCCGAGGCGCTCTGCGAGGAAGCGGGCGCGGTCGCGGAGGTCCCGCTCTCGGTCCTGCGACGCGCGATGGGCCGCGCCGGCGGCGGCGGCGAGCAGGCGACGCGGCTGGAACGCGGGCTCCGGCGCGCTGCCACCGTGGATCTCCTTCGTACCACGAGCTTCACGCGCGTCTTACCGGAGCGCGAGCTCGAGGTGCTGATCGACGCGGTCGAGCACGTGACCGTCGCGCGCGGCGAGCACGTGTACCGGCAGGGCGACGCAGCGACGAGCGCGTATCTCGTCGCCGACGGCCTCCTCCAGGCGCAGAGCGACGACGACGGTAAGCCGCGCGTCGAGGCGTATATCGCGCGAGGTGATCTCTTCGGCGACGACGAGCTCGAGGATCGCTCGAACCGCCGCGTCGCGGTCGTGGCGTCGGGACCGGCGTGGCTGCTCGCCATCCCCCGCGACGTGTTCCTGGTGATCGCGCGGCGCAACGCGCCCGCGCTCGAGGGGGTGCGCCGCGTGCGGGTCGACGCCGTACCTCCGGCGGCGCGCGCGGGCGGGGCGATGACGACCGCTCACGTCTTCCAGGACCTCTACCGCATGCGCGTGGCGCGCTCGCTCCTCGTGATCGACCAGAACTCGTGCGTGCGCTGCGGGCACTGCGCCTGGAGCTGCGCCTCCACGCACGACGACGGCATCTCTCGGCTCGTGCGCCGCGGCGACAAGGTGGTGGTGCAGCGTCCGGACGACGCCCCGCATCCGGGCGAAGATGTCGTGGCGCGCGTGGTGCGCCTCGCGAAGGAGGTCGACTGGGCGCCGCTGCTGGTCCCCAACAGCTGCCAGCACTGCAAGAACCCGAGCTGCATGATCGACTGCCCCACGGGCGCGATAGGGCGCGACGCGCGCGGCGAGGTCTTCATCCGCGAGGATCTCTGCACCGGCTGCGGCAGCTGCGCAAAGGCCTGCCCCTGGGACAACATCCAGATCGCGCCGCGCGCGAAGGTCGACCCGAAGATCCCGTACCCGGACGTCGCCGTGAAGTGCGACCTCTGCGCAGGCTCGGCCGCGGGGCCGGCGTGCGTGGCCTCGTGCCCGGTGCAGGCGATCACGCGCATCGATCCCAACGACGCGTTCGTCGAGCTGCGCAATGCCCCGCGCGCCGCGGCGACTGCGCTCGGCACCGCTCGCGCTCCCGCCCCGGTGGCCGGGCTTGGGTTTCTGCCGCGTCGCCTCCCGGCGTGGCCATGGGTCTCGGGGGCAGCGCTCGCCGCGACCGGGCTCGCGGCCTTCGCGCTCTCGCCGATGACGAGCGGCGTGCTCGCCGGGGCGCTGGTCGCGCTGCTCGTGGCGTACGCGGGGTTGAAGCGCTCGCCGCGGCTCCTCGCGCGCATCGAGGCCCCGGGACCGCTCGCCCGCGTGCTCTACATCGCGCATCTCGCGCTCGGCGTCCTCGCGTTCGGCAGCACGCTCGCGCACACGCACGCCGCCGCGCCCGGCAACGTCGCCGGCGCGCTGACCCTCGCCATCGCGATTGCGCTCGTGACCGGGGGCCTCGGCGCGCTCGTTCATGCGCTCCTCCCGCCGCGCCTCGCGCGGCTCGAGCGCGGTAGCGTGCTGCCCGAGGAGCTGATCGCGCGGCGCCGCGAGATCGACGAGCGCATCTTCACGCAGCTCTCGGGTAGGAGCGAGGTGGTGAAGACGCTCTACGGCCGCTTGCTGCGCCCTTATCGCGCGTCCCTCGCCGGCGCCGTGCTCCTGGTGCTCTCGGGGCGCCGGCTGCGCGACGAGGAGAAGCACCTGCGGGCGCGCGCGGTCGGTCTCCTCGCGGGACGTTCGAGCGAGCGCCTCGAAGGGCTCGACGAGCTCGTGCGGCTGGTGGTCGAGCATCGCGCGGTGGGGTCGCTGCGGCTCCTGACCTTCATGCTGCGCGGCTGGCTACCCGTGCATCTCGCGGCGACGGGCACGGCGCTGGTCCTGCTCGTCGCCCACGTGGTCGCGGTGGTGGTGCATCGATGACCGAGCGACCGCGCACGAAGCTGGTCCGGCGGGCCACGCGCACCACCGATGTGACCAGGGCTCGCGCGACGGCGCTCGGGGCGCTGGGGGCGGCCATCGGCGCGGGCGTCGCGCTGGTGGTCGCCGGGACACCCTCGGGCACCGAGCGACCGCTCGGGCGCCCGCACGCGAACGCGAAGCCGAAGCTCACGTGCGCGACCTGCCACGAGGCGCCGGTCAGCACGGCGACGGCCGCCGCTGCGGTGACGGCGCCGCCGGTCCCGGGCGCGTTCGCAGCCGCCGGCGCGTGCACGGCGTGCCACGGCAAGACCGAGCACGCCTCGGTGCGGAGCGCGCATCGTGCGCTCGCGGCGAAGGGCGTGCTCACGTGCGCCACGTGCCATCCCGCGCACGACGGAGGCCAGGGCGTATCGTTCGGCGAGGCCGGTACCTTCGTGCGCTGGGGCGCAGGCGCCGAGGAGAAGGGCAGGGGGCCGCTGCGCGGCGCGACCGTGAAGGCGGGCGTCACCGTACCGCTCGTCTCGCTCTCCGCGTGCGCGAAGTGCCACGACCCGACGTCGCCGCGCGATCCGATCGCCAGGTGTGTCCCCGCCAGCGTGCGCGGGCGAGCACCGAGCGCAGGCAGCGACGCGAGCCTGTGCTTCGACGAGCACCGCACCGTCGCGGCTGCGGAGGGGCGGCTCGTCGCCTGGGAGGGCGCGCGCGAGGTCGCGAGCAGCACAGCGTGGGTGGGCAGCGCGCGATCCTCGGGCTCGCCGCTCGTTCCGCTGGGCGGCGCGCTCGCCGGCGCGCTCGCGCTCGGGGCTTCGGCGGCGCTGCTCGATCGCCGCAAGCGCAAGGCTGACCAGCCGATCGCGCCGCGGGCCGAAGCGCCTGCCGCGCGCAAGCGCCTTCCGGTCATCGACACCGGTACGTGTCTCGGCTGCTACGCGTGCGTCGACGTCTGCCCCTTCGATGTGCTCGCCATCGAGCGCTACGTCGCCGTGGTCGCGCGCCCCGAGGAGTGCTGCGGCGTCGTGCTGTGCGAGCAGGTCTGCCCGAACGGAAGCCTCACCATCACGGTCGGCGAGCCGGTGCTCGATCGCCCGGGCGTGACCGAGCATCTGGAGAGCACCGAGGTGCCCGGCCTCTTCATCGCGGGCGACCTCACGGGTCTGCCGCTCATCAAGAACGCGATCAACCAGGGAGTCCGCGCGGTGGACCGCATCGCCGCGACCCTGCCGCGGCGGCGCACGCAGCCCGTCGACGTCCTCGTGATCGGCGCCGGCCCTGCGGGCCTCAGCGCGGCGCTGCGCGCCAAGGAGAAGGGGCTCTCGTGCGTCGTGCTCGAGCAGGCGACGGTCGCCGCGAGCGTCAAGAGCTTCCCGCGCGACAAGCTGGTGTACGACCCGCCGCTCGATCTGCCGGTCGAGGGCGAGCTGTGGATGAAGGAGGCGACCAAGGAAGAGCTGGTCGCGCAGTGGACGCGCATCGTCCGCGCCCGCGCGCTCGACGTTCGCGAGCAGCGCCGGGTGACGGCCATCGAGCGCGACGGCGCGATCGCGGAGGGTGCGTTCGTGGTCACGACCACGCGCGGCGAGGGCAGCGAGACCTACCGCGCCGCGCGCATCGTCCTCGCGATCGGCCGTCGCGGCACGCCGCGACTGCTCGACCTCGCGATCGAGCCAGGCGCCGAGGGCCGCGTCTCCTACGCGCTCGCCGACGCCCGCAGCTTCGCGGGCAAGCGCATCGTGATCGCGGGCCTCGGCGACAACGCGATGGAGGCAGCGATCGCGCTCGCACGGCAACCGGAGACCTCCGTGACGCTGACCCATCGCGGCGCCACGTTCACGCGCGGCAAGGCGCGAAACATCGCCGAGGTGAAGGACCTGGCGGCGAAGGGCCGCCTCCGCCTCCTGTTCGAGACGGTCCCGACCGCGGTGAGCCGCACGACGGTGACAGTCGCCGGTGTCACGACAGGCAAGGGCCGCCGCACCCTCCAGGCGGACGCGCTCCTGGTGCTGGTCGGCGGCGTGCCATCGTGGGACCTCCTGGTCCGCGCGGGCATCCGCCACCCCGGAGCGCTGTGAGGCGGTCGGAAGGCCTCAGCCGTCTCGACAGCCCCCTGTAAGAGCCCCCCCAAAAGAGCGTTCCCCCTAGACCGTTCCGCTCTCGCGCCCGTACCAAGCAAGCCCCATGAAGCTCAAGACCACCCTCGCCCTCGCTCTCTGCGGCGTCCTCGCTTCCGCCGCCGGCGCCCTCGCGATCCCGATGACCCCCGGAGCCACGGCTTCCAAGGAGCCCTGGGTCCAGGATCCCAAGCTGGGCGACCCGAACGATCCGAAGGACCCCGCCCGCATCACCGCCGGCGAGACGCTCGCCATCGATGCACGCCTCGGGCACGCCTCGATCGCGAAGAACGGCCGTGGCGAGACGTTCCTCTTCGCGCAGGTCGCAGCCTCGCAGGACGACAAGGCGGTCACCGCCGCGGCGCCGATGAACCTGGCGCTGGTCATCGACAAGTCCGGCTCGATGAAGGGTGACCGCATCGCGAACGCCATGAACGCCGCCGTCGGCGCCATCGAGCGCCTGCGTGACGGCGACAGCGTCACCGTCGTCGCGTTCGCCAGCGTCGCGCAAGTCATCGTCGCGCCCACGCGTGTGAGCGCTGCGACGCGCGCCTCGATGGAGAACGCGGTGCGCAGCATCCGCCTCGGTGGCGACACGTGCATCTCGTGCGGCATGCTCGAGGGCATGCAGCAGCTCGCGCAGACGTCGCTCGGCGGCGACCGCGTGAACCGCATGATCCTGCTCTCGGACGGCGCGACCAACTCGGGCATCAAGGACATGCCCGGCCTTCGCGCGATGGCCGGACGCATGACGGGCAAGGGCGTCAGCATCTCCACCATCGGCGTCGACGTCGACTTCGACGAGAAGGTGATGGCGGCGCTCGCGAACGAGGGTAACGGGCGCCACTATTTCGTCGCGAACGCGAGCGGCCTCCCCGCGGTCTTCGCGCAGGAGTTCGACGACATCCTGGCGTCGGTCGCCAAGGAGGCGGAGCTCACCATCGAGCTCGCGCCCGGCGTCGAGGTCGCGGAGGTGTTCGATCGCAGCTTCCGCCGCGAAGGCAACAAGCTGATCGTGCCCTTCGGTACGTTCAGCTCGAAGCAGGAGAAGACCGTCCTGGTGAAGCTCCGCGTGCCGGCCGACAAGGAAGGCTCGCAGTCCGTCGCCGACGTGAAGCTCGCGTACCGCGACCTCGTCAAGAAGACCGAAGGCTCGAGCGGAGGCAATCTCTCGGTGGCCATCCGCGGCGATGGCACCGAGCAGCGAGAGCTCGATCCCTTCGTCGCCGCCCGCGTCGAGCGCAGCCGCACCGCCACCACCCTCACCGAGGCGAACAAGCTCTTCGAGCAGGGCCGCGGCGGTGAGGCGCGCGCGAAGCTCGCCGCGCGCTCGGCGGAGCTGAAGCGTACCGAGAACGAGTCGCTGGCGTTCGCTGCCACGAAGCCCGCCGCCGCCCCGCGCCGCGCGACGAGGTCGCTCGATAGGGACTTCGAGGAGCAGCTCGGCGCGGTCGCACAGGCTGACCGCAACTTCGCGCCGCCGCCGCCGGCGGCCACCAACTTCGGCGGCGCAGGTCGCAACAACGCGGCGCCCGGCGACTTCGCGAAGTCCCCGAGCGGCGGCAGCGCCCCGGTCGCGGCCGCCCCCGAGCCGGCCTCGCGCGAGGGCAAGGGCGCGGTCCGCCAGAACCAGCAGAGCGCGTCTGACCTCGCCTTCTGATTGCCAGAGGCCGTAGCGCTCAGACGGTTCGTGTAATCTCAGGGTGTGCCTGGACCCGTGCCGCTCGAGCGGTGGCCCACCGACGACGCCGGACCACGCGTCGCGCGCGGAACCAAGAAGCCGCGCGCGATCGCCTGGTTCGGATTCAGCGCGTTCTGGGGTCACCTGCGGCATCTCGTAGCCTCGGTCATCGCGACGGAGAACATCGACTCTCGCCAGTGGATGATCCCGGAGTCGCCGGAGGTCCTGCTCGGCCGCGTGCTCGAGATCATCGGACCCCGCGCCACCCGGACGAGCGCGCAGGCGATGGCGCAGCGCGAGGGCACGCTCGCCGAGGCGATGGGCGGTGAGGTGTGGATCGACTTCGTCTCCGACTGCGGTGACGACGCCACGGTCAGCGAGGTCGTCGCGCAGCTCTTCGTCGCCGAGTACGAGGTCGACGATCCCGAAGTGAAGGGCGAGAGGCTCGTGCTCCCGCGCGGCGACATCCTCTTCCTCGGCGGTGACCTCGCGTATCCCGTGGCGACGGTGCTCGAGATGACGCGCCGTTTGGTCGAGCCTTGGAACCGCGTGCTCGAGAAGCACACCGCGGGCGCGCCGCGCGTCCTGCTCGCGGTCCCTGGCAACCACGACTGGTACGACGGCCTCGACGGCTTCTCCCGGCTCTGCCAGGCGCCTTGTGCGTTCGAGGACGCCGTGCCCGCGTCGGACCCGCTGCACCCGGAGCCCGAGCAGCACCCGGTCCTCGCCTGGGCGGAGGCCTTCGCCCGCGGTGATCAGGTGAAGAAGCCCACGGCGCTCGCGCTTGCCGGCTACCTCGCCGTGCAGCGCGCCAGCTACTTCCGCTTTCCGCTCGCGCCCGGACTGGACCTCTTCGGCGTCGACCGGCAGCTCAAACGCATCGACGTTCGCCAGCAGGCGTACTTCGCGATCCCCGGCGCGCCGGCGCGGATGGTGGTGATGCCGGATCCGGCGCGCGCCTGGGGCGAGCGCCGCCCCAACGGCACCGAGACGCTCGCGTCGCTCGGCATCGTGATGGAGAAGAGTCCCACGCTGCTGCTCGCGGGGGACATCCACCACTACGAACGCTCGGCGGAAGGGAAGAGCCTCCACGTCGTCGCCGGGGGCGGCGGCGCGTTCCTGCACGGCGCGCGCATCTCGAAGGACGACGCCGAGTACCCCATCGACGCCGAGTTCCCGGGGCCTCGCGCCTCGTGGAAGCTCCTCCTCGATCTGCCGGTGTTCGCGGCGCTCGGGCGGGCAGGGTGGATCCTGCCTGCCGTCTTCGCGATCGGAGACGCGGTGGCGCTCGAGGAGTATTTCCGGGTGGGCGTCCGATCAAGCGCGACCGTCGCCCTAGCAATCAGCCTCATCGTGGCATTCGGCACCGCCTTGCTCGTCGGGTGGCGGCGCCACAGAGCGGCTCGCGTGGTGCCCTTCGCCACAGCCTTGGGCTTGACGATCGGCGCCATGCCCGTGACGGTCGCCGTCGGAATCGACGCTCTCGCGATGCGCGTCATGGGCCCGTGGGTCGCGTTCGCCGTCGCGCTGGTCCTGGCAACGATGGCCAGCAGCTTCCTCTTCGGAGTGATGCTGATGCTGCTGGCGCGCTTCGGCCTCAACCACGCGCAGGCGTACGCGGCCATGGGCTCGGCCGGATACAAGCATTTCGTCCGGCTACGCGTGACCGCGGGCGCGGGCGGCATGTCGTATGTGGACGCATGGGTAGTCGGCGTCGTCGATCCGGTCGCGCGTCCGACGGCCGTGCTCGTCGATTCGTTCCGCTTCGATCCGTTCGGGGGTGACGGAGCGGCGTGAACCGGCGGTCGGCATCCCGAGTGCTAGAGCAAAGGTATGGGCGCAATGCAGTACTTGTTGCGCGGACGGCACCTGGCGGTCCCGCTGCTCCTTCTTGCCACCGCTTGCGTCCGGCCACCGACCGACTCACGCGCCTCGGGTAGCTGGACCTACGAGGTCGACGCCCCGCCGGAGGGCTCGCGTGTCGTCAACGTCCAGGTGACCTTCGACAACGCGCGGACCGAGCGAATCGCCATCGCGCGCGAGTCAGCGCCGTTCATGCGCGACGTCAAGGTGAAGACCGAGTCCGGTTGGCGCACCGTCGAGCACCGCGGCACCCAGTGGTACGAGCCGACGTGCATGCGTCACTGTACGGTCCGCTACCAGATCGACCTCGGCGAGGTCGCGCAGGCCTGCGGCGACGAGGTCGACTGCGCGCGACGGGTCGGCGAGTCGACGCTCTCGCCGGCGCTCGCCTGGCTCGCCCATCCCTCCCCGAAGACCGACGTCCCGGTGGCCGTCCGCGTGCGCACCCCGAACGCGCTGCAGTTCATGTCCGGGATGCACGCCAGCGACGAGACCGGCCAGGCGTTCGATTTCCGTTCCTACGACCTCGACGAGGGTAGCTTCACGGCCTTCGGACCGATGCGCCGTGTGCGCGTCGACGTCCCGGCGAAGCCCGGGCAGACGCAGGCGCGGGTCGACGTCGCGATCGTCGGCAAGGCGAAGTACGCCATGAACGACGAGCAGATCCGCGAGTGGGTGAGCGACGCGTCCGAGGTGGTGACGCCGCTCTTCGGCAAGTTCCCGGTCGACCGCACGTCGCTGTTCGTGGTGCCCGCCAAAGGCGAGGACGAGGTGGTGTTCGGCAAGGTGCTCTCGCTGGCCGGCGCCTCGGTGGTGCTGGTGCTCGGCGACCGGATGAAGGAGGCGGCGCGCAAGCAGGACTGGGTGCTCGTCCACGAGCTGTTTCACCTCGGCTTCCCCACGTTCCGGGGCGAGGGCCGCTGGCTCGGCGAAGGCCTCGCCACGTACTACGAGCCGATCCTGCGCGCCCGCGCGGGCTGGACGACGGAGCCCGAGGTCTACAAGCAGTTCGCCCGCAACATGCCGCGGGGCGTGCCCGCGCGCGGCTCGTCGAGCGGGCTCGCGCACCGCGAGGATCTCGACTCGATCTACTGGGGCGGGGCGCTCTTTTGCTTCGCGGCGGACGTGCGCATCCGCGAGGAGACGCGCGGCAAGCACTCGCTGGACGACGTCATCCGCGCGGCGCTGGCCCGCGGGGGCGACGCGACGAAGGTATGGACGGTGGCCGAGGTGGTCGCGCTCGGCGACCAGGTGACGGGCACGACGATCCTCAGCGAGATGTACGATCGCTACGCCGCGCGCGGTGAACGCATCGACCTCGACGGCCTCTTCGCCTCGCTGGGCGTCGAGCGTGACGGCACGGTGGTCGAGCTCCAGAACCGTCGCCCGCTCGCCTGGGTGCGCCGGCAGATCGTTGGCAACCGCGCGCACGCGTCGGTCGCCGCGAAGCTCCCCGCGGTGCGCTGAAGATCGCGTAATCGCAGGGGCAGGCGGCGCGTTGGGCTTCGATGAAGCACTCGCCGGACGGCCTGCCGCTCCTCGCGGGCCGGGACGCGGCCCTCTTCGTGTGCGGCCACACCCACGGCGGCCACCTCGCGTTGCCGTGGGGCCCGATCATCGTCCCGGGGCGCCTCGGCAGGCAGCTCCACGCACCTTCGCGCGCCCCGACGTCGCCGTCCTCACGCTCGAAAGCTCGACACCGCACTGAACCGATGTATCCTACTGAACGATGTCCCTCAGGAGCCGGCTTTCACGCCTCGCAAGCGCGGGTCCGGCGTCGCCCTCGAGCGCGCCGGCGGAGGGGCCGTTCATCTCGTTTGGTCCGCCTGCCGCGCCGCCCTCGCCGCCCGGTCCGCCCGGTCCGCGGCTCGCGCCTCCGCCATCGGCCTCCGCTTCCGCGGTCACGATCGACGAGGCGCCCTCCGTGCTCGAGGACCTGCGTCGTCGCATGGACTCGATCCTCACGCGGACGCGCAGCGAGCCGAAGCGTGAGCTGCCCGCGGTCGACTGTCCCGAGCTGCCGTTCTGCGTCGAGCGCACCGAGCTCGGGCCGCTCCACGTGCGCACGCTGCGCCTCTCGGGGGCGCACCGCGTGGGCCGCATTCCCGTCACCGGCGCGAAGAGCGCGTCCACCGAGCTGCTCGCGCTGCTCGCGCTCGATCCTCGGCTGGCGAGCTGCAACCTCGCGGGCGCGCTCTACCTCGACACCGAGACCACCGGCCTCGGGCCCGGCGCCGGCACCGTGGCGTTCCTGATCGGCCTCGCGTTCTGGGACGAGGACATCGGGCTCGTCTGCGAGCAGCTCCTCGTGCGCCAGCTCGGGGAGGAGGCGCCGGTCCTCGCGCGCGTCGCCGAGCGCATCGCGAAGGCGACGATGCTCGTGACCTTCAACGGCAAGAGCTTCGACCTGCCGGTGCTGCGCACGCGGTTCGTCATGGGCCGCGCGCGGTTCCCCGAGGAGCCGCCGCACCTCGATCTCGTGCACGTCGCGCGGCGCCTCCATCACGGCCGCGGCTTCGGCGCGCGCCTCGGCGCGGTGGAGCGCGAGGTGCTCGGCTTCGTCCGCGAGAACGACGTGCCTTCGGGCGAGGTCTGCGCCTGCTA
>JAYTBL010000276.1:0-11194 GCA_043736975.1 Polyangiaceae bacterium | reverse complement strand
GGTTGGCGAGGATGCGGCGCGCCAGGAACAGCGCGTGCGCGTCGCTCTCGGCGAGGTGGTCGGCGACGCCCGAGATGCGGGTGTGGACGTCGCTGCCGCCGAGGTCTTCGCTGGTGACGACCTCGCCGGTGGCGGCCTTCACCAGCGGCGGGCCGCCGAGGAAGATGGTGCCCTGCTCCTTGACGATGATGGTCTCGTCGCTCATCGCCGGGACGTAGGCGCCGCCGGCGGTGCACGAGCCCATGACCACGGCCACCTGCGGGATGCCCGCGGCGCTCATGTTCGCCTGGTTGAAGAAGATGCGACCGAAGTGCTCGCGATCGGGGAATACCTCGTCCTGCCGCGGGAGGTACGCGCCGCCGGAGTCGACGAGGTACACGCAGGGCAGGTGGTTCTCGAGCGCGATCTCCTGCGCGCGGAGATGCTTCTTCACCGTCATCGGGTAGTAGGTGCCACCTTTGACGGTCGCGTCGTTGGCGACGATCATGCACTCCTGGCCCAGGATGCGGCCGATCCCGGCGATGACGCCGGCGGCCGGCGCCTCGCCCTCGTACATGTTCCAGGCCGCGAGCTGGCCGATCTCGAGGAAGGGCGTGCCGGGATCGAGGAGGCGCTCGACGCGATCGCGTGGGAGGAGCTTGCCGCGAGCCACGTGCTTGGCGCGCGCGCTCTCGCCGCCGCCCTTGGTGGTCTGCCCGACCTTGGCGCGGAGATCGCTGACGAGCGCCTGCATCGCCTCCGCGTTGGCGCGGAACTCGGGGGAGTGGGTATCGGTGGTGGAGGTGAGGACGCTCATGGTTCAGGCAGATTCGTTGAACAGCTCGCGGCCGATCAGCATGCGGCGGATCTCCGAGGTGCCGGCGCCGATCTCGTAGAGCTTGGCGTCGCGCCACAGGCGCGGGGTGGGGTACTCGTTGACGTAGCCGTTGCCGCCCAGGATCTGGATGGCCTCGCCCGCCATCCAGGTGGCCTTCTCCGCGGCGTAGAGGATGGCCCCCGCGGCGTCCTTGCGCAGGGTGCGCGCGTGATCGGCGCGGTCACAGTTCTGGCCCACGGCGTAGACGTACGCGCGGCACGCCGACCACGTCGTGTACATGTCGGCGAGCTTCGCCTGGATCAGCTGGAACTGACCGATGCTCTGGCCGAACTGCTTGCGGTCGTGGACGTAGGGCATCACGACGTCGATGCAGCTCGCCATGATGCCCAGCGGGCCGCCGGTGAGGACCGCGCGCTCGTAGTCGAGGCCCGACATCAGCACGCGCACGCCGAGGCCGACGCCGCCCATCACGTTCTCCTCCGGGACCTCGCAGTCCTCGAAGAACACGGGATAGGTGTTGGAGCCGCGCATGCCGAGCTTGTCGAGCTTCTCGCCGAAGCCCAGACCCTTCATGCCCTTCTCCACGAGGAACGCGGTGATGCCGCCGCTGCCCGCGCCGGGGTCGGTCTTGGCGTAGACCACCAGCACGTCGGCGTTGGCGCCGTTGGTGATCCACATCTTCGAGCCGTTGAGGACGTAGCGGTCACCGCGCTTCTCGGCGCGGAGCTTCATGCTCACGACGTCGGAGCCGGCATCGGACTCGCTCATGGCGAGCGCGCCGACGTGATCACCGCTGACCAGCTTGGGGAGGTAGCGCTTCTTCTGGTCGGCGCTGCCGTTGCGGTGGATCTGGTTCACGCACAGGTTGGAGTGCGCGCCGTAGGAGAGCCCGACCGAGGCCGAGGCCCGCGAGACCTCCTCCATCGCCACGATGTGCGCCAGGTAGCCGAGGTTCGCGCCGCCGTACTCCTCGGCGACGGTCATCCCGTGCAGACCGAGGTCTCCGAGCTTCTTCCACAGGTCGGCGGGGAAGAGGTTGTCGCTGTCGATGGCCGCGGCGCGGGGCGCGATCTCCTTGGTGGCGAAGTCGCGGACCGCGGTGCGGAGGAGGTCGACGGTCTCGCCCAGCTGGAAGCTCAGGCCTGAAAATTGCGCCATCGGAGGTCACCCTAGGATCACCGCGGGCGCATGCCTTGCCAGCATGGTTGCAAATCATGCCAACGGGCGGCATGGTTGGTGGCATGGGAGCGAGGCGCCGCGCCGAGACGCCGATGGCGTTCGTGCGCGCGATCCTGCTGGCGTACGAAAGATACGGAGTGGATCCCCACGAGGCGCTGCGGCATGCCCGCATCTCGCCGGCGCAGGTGCGTCGGCAGGGCGCGGTCATCGACGCCGATCAGTTCGAGACCCTCTCGGCGACCGCGATGCAGGAGCTCGACGACGAGGCGCTCGGCTGGTTCTCGCGGCGCCTGCCGTGGGGGACCTACGGGATGCTGTGCCGGGCATCGCTGGGGTCGGCGACGCTCGGGCTCGCGCTGAAGCGGTGGTGCCGTCATCACCGGCTACTCACCGACGACGTTCGTCTGACGCTCGAGGAGCGGGGCGACACGGCGCGCCTGGTGATCGAGGACGTGCGCGAGCTGGGGGCGATGCGCGAGTTCTGCCTGCTCACGAGCCTGCGCTACGTGCACGGCTACGCGTGCTGGCTGGTGAACTCGCAGCTGGCGCTCCGCGAGGTGACCTTCCCGTTTTCGCCGCCCCGCCACGACGGGGTGTATCCGCTGCTGTTCCCGGGCCCGATCCGCTTCGAGGCGACGCAGGCGAGCATGGTGTTCGAGGCGCGGCAGCTCGCGCTGGCGCCGAAGCGTGACGAGCGGGCGCTGAGCACGATGCTGCGCCGCGCGCTGCCGCTGACGGTGCTCCAGTACCGGCGAGATCGTCTGCTGGTGGAGCGGGTGCGCGAGCTGCTGAGCGACGCGCGCGCGGCGCATGGCACAGCGGAGCGTCTGGCGGCGACGCTCCATCTCTCGGTGCGCTCGCTGCATCGGAAGCTGGCGGAGGAGGGCTCGTCGCTGCAGGCGATCAAGGACGACGTGCATCGCCGGCGGGCGCTGGAGCTCCTGCGGCGTACGTCACTCTCGATCAAGGAGGTCGCGGGGCGCGCCGGCTTCACGAACGAGAAGAGCTTCGCGCGCGCCTTCAAGCAATGGACGGGGGAGTCCCCCAGCGACCACCGGCGGCGAGCGGCGGGGGAGGACTAGAGGCAGGGGCGGGCTGATTGGGCGCGTTGCGTCCTGCAGCCGGGCTGACGTGACGTGTTTGCCGACCGTCCACGAAATCTTGCGACGCGTGGCGAGGCGCGGGCTCTGTGTCATCGTGGGGTCGCACATGGCGCTGTCTGAACCGAGCTCGTTCAACCCGTACTTGCCGCCGCAGTCGGGGGGAGACGACCGGCCGTCGCCGGAGCGGGGCCGTCTGCGGCGCGCGTACCTCGCCTGGATCTTCGGCGGTCTCAACGGCATCACCGTCTTCGCCCTCGCGCTCACGCACGTCGTCGACTACTCGGACTCGACCGCGATACTCTGGGAGCTGATCAAGAAGGTCGACGGCATCTTCGCCCTGCTGAGGCTCGCGGTCGTTGGTCTTTGGATTCACACCGCCTGGTCGGACGTGCCGCTCGAGACGCGCGAGGAGCTCCACGTGACCCCCGGCAAGGCGGTCGGGTTTCTCTTTATCCCGTTCGTGAACATCTACTGGATCTTCGCGATGCCTCGCAGGCTCTGCGTCGCCCTCGATCGCGCGCTGATCGTGAGAGGCGGCGCCGCCTCCGCTCCCGTCGTCGTCGCGCTGCTGGCGCCGGCGCTGCATCTCGTCCACGGGATCGCCTCGAAGACGACCGAAGGCTTGCCTGTGCTGATGTCGTTCACCGTGACCGGCGCGCTGTGGTTCGTCTTCATGCTCCGGTGCGACCGGGCTCGCGCCGAGCTGCTCATCGTGCTCGATGCGCTGCCGGTCCGGCAGTGATTCCTGGTTCGTCGAGCGATGGACCGATCCAGCGGCTTGCTCGTACAACCGGAAACATGTCAGACCTCGGTCGCGGCGCCGGTGCTCTCTTGCTTCTTCTCCTCGCGGCCTGCCAGCGCACGCCGCCCCCGTCGGACCGCTCGACCTCGACCGATGCCTCGACCGATGCGATGACCACGCCGGCAGCCGCGGCCACCGTGCCGGCAGGCTCGCCGCTCTCGCGACTCGTCCCGAGGCCGCAGACCGGACCTCGCGCGGCGTGTCCGATGAACCTGGTGCCGGGCGTGAGCCTCGGCCCCATCGCGCTGGGCGAGACGCTCGACGATCTGCGGAAGGCCGGCCTGACCGTCACCGACGTCTCGGAAGCGCATGCCGACGTCGCGATCCCCGGCCGGGCCGACCCAGGCCTGAAGCTTCGCGTCATGCTCTGCGCAGGGAAGATCATCGAGATCTGGATGGATGATCTTCGCCTGGGATCGGAGTGCGTGACCTACGACGGGAAGCCCATCGCGCGCACGATGCCGCGCGAGGAGCTCGAGAGGATGCTCGGCGGCTGCACCGACACGCCGGCCCGCATCGGAGGCTCCTTCGAACGGTGCAACGGCGGCGGGCTCTACGTCGGTCACGGCATGGGCAACTTCCTCCAGCTTCGTGTCATGCCGAAGGACTTCGCGTTCGACAACACGTGCGCGATCGCCAGCGACGACGGCAGCAGCATCGACCTGCCTTCGAAGGAGCGGAGCAACATCCTGCGGCAGACGCTCAACCTCAGCGAGCTGTCGAAGTACTGGCACGTCGACAAGGCGGGGCGCGATCCGCTCCGCATCGTGAGGACGCCGCTCTTCCCCGAAGAGCCCATCACGATGTTCGGCTCGCCCGCGGTGTGGATCGACGAGGCGGACGCCAAGAAAGGCTCGGCCTTCTTCACGCTGACGAAGATGGTCGCCACCAAGACGAAGACGACCGTGTCCTTCGCATACCCGATCGAGGGCATCGTCGGCACGGCAGTCTTCGCCCACTCCCCGGGCGATCGCGAGTGGCGGCTGGAGAGGGCGACCGTCGGCGAGCGCTAGTCCCGTCCGGCGCGAGGCACAGCGACCGGGCATCGGCCACCGGCGAGCCCGCTTGGAGGCCTGGCTCACCCCCGCACCCGAGCTGCGCACCGCCGGGTCCCGCGTCCCAGGGACAAGTTCGCGTCACGCCCGGCTGCGGCGGCGTGTCGCCAGCACGACACTCGGATTCTGCGCGCCGATTGCGTGTCGGGAACGTGCAACCGCGATCGCGCTCGGAGCAACTGGCGACAGCTCGGGTTCACGGCGGGCGCGCTGAAGGGGTGCGCCGGCGGAAGCTGCACGCCCCCCTCGGGCGCAGGAGGCATGTGCACGGCTCGACTGAGCGACGGCGCGGCGTGCACGACGATGGGCGCCGCGTGCCAGCAGGGATTCTCGTGCGTCGCGGGCAAGTGCACGATCGACGACCCCAGCGCGTGCAAGTGACCTGGCGCCGAGCAGCGCGACGAAGAGCAGGGCATGGCCTGCGCGCTCTCAGCGCGCGCGCCGGCGCCACTTCTCCATGCCGTGACGAACGCGTTCGACCGTCTCCTCCAGGTCGCCTACCCCAGCCACGCCGACCGCTTTCTCGAGATCGAACAGCACGAGCAGCTGTGCGAAGAGCCGTCCGCGGCCGGCGCGCTTGGCGCGGCCGTACGTCGCCTTCACGAACAGCGCATCGAGCTCGGCCAGGTTGCGCCTCGCCGTGCGGCTGCTGCTCTCCATGACGGCGCTCAGTGCCTCGGAGATCGACGGCGCGGTCGCGACGGGACGTACGCCAGCGAGCGCCGCACGCAAGCGACGAATGAGGTCGGTCACGCGGCGATCGTCGCGCGGCTCGGGTAGCTCGAGGCGCGCACCTTGGGCGTCCTTCAGACCGAAGCCGCGCGCGAGATCGTTCGCAAAGGTCACGGCCTGATGTGCGGTGAGCAGCATCGGCAGAGGATACGCGCGGAGGTGCCTGAACGCGCGGTCATCGACGGTCGCACGACGGCATCATTCGCATCCGCGCGATCGCCCTCGGCGGCCGCTCGTCACGGCTCGGCAAGGAGCGTCGTGATCTCGTCTTCGACAGTCTGCACTCCGCTCGGGGTGGCGAAGACCGTGTGCTCCTTGCCGCCGCGATGAGCGAAGCGGATCGTCCCCTTGCGATCCAGCACGAACACCTTGTTCTCTCCGCCGTACGGTCCGGAGAGCCACTCGGCGTTCGTCCTCGTCCCCATCCCGCCCGACCATGCGATCGGCAGCGGTGCGTAACGTTCGGCGACATCCTTCGGTTTCTCGTCGTCCATCGAGATGGCGACGACACGTAGGCCGGGGTGCTTGTTGCGGAGCGCTGTGAGCGTCGGCAGCGCGGATTGCCAGCCCATCGACCAAGTCCCGAAGAACGTGACGACCGTGACCTCCGCGCTCGGCACCGTGATCGTCCTGTCGTCGCGCGTCGACGTGAGCGAGAAGCGTGGCGCGGGCTTGCCGACGAGATCCTCGATCTTCTGCGGGAGCCGATCGTTCGATGCCGCGCTCGCGCGGGAGGACGTCGATGGCCTCGAAGCGCAGCCAACGAGGAGGACACCGAGAACGAGATGGCGCATGCGATCTCGACGCCCTTCGGCGCCGCTCATGACGCTAGAACCAGCGTCGGTTTTGGGACCCGGCAGTACGCGCGATCAGGGTCGCCAGGAGAGCTCGAAGACGTCGCCGCTGGGCGCCACGCCACGCACCAGGATCGGCGCCTGATCGGCGGCGGTGACGTTGGCGACGCGGAAGACCTCGGAGTCGTTGTCGGCGCGGTGATCGGCGATGAACGCCAGCGCCAGTGAGTCGGGCGCCCAGGCGAGTCTCTGGACGTCGCGCGCGTCGTCACCGGCGGGGCCCACCACCGTCACGCGCTTCTCCGGCGTCGCGCCGTCCGCGGCGACCACGTAGAGCTCGTTGCGGTTGTCGACGAGGATGTCGGCGGCGAACGCGATCTTGGTCGCGTCGGGGCTGAACAGGAGCGGGAGGCTGAACGACGGTCCGCGAAACGCCGTGGCCGAGGCCACGGTGATGGCGCCGGCGGTGATCCGCTTCGGATCCGCCGAGTCGTCCGCGAGCATGGTGTAGACCTCGTACGCGCCGCTGACCATGCTGTCGGCGCTGAACGCGATGGTCGCGCCGTCGGGCGAGAGGCCGTACGAGCCGAGCTGCGCCGGCAGCGTTGGGAAGCGCGTGGGCTCCGCGAAGCCCGCGCCCGTGGCGTCAGCGCAGTAGAGGCGGAACGTGGCCGGCACGACGCCGGTGAGGTCGGCCTTCGCGCAGACCTTGCCGCCCGCGGTCGCGGTCCAAAGCGGACGCAGCGCGGTGCTGATCCCGACCGTCGAGGTGCCGGCGGGCGCCGGGAGCGCTGCCGCGGCGAGCGCCGCGGCAGGCACCGCAGCCGCGTCGCTGGTGTCGAAGGTGTAGAGCTCGTTCTTCTTGTCGACGGTGAAGTCGCCGGATGCGGCGAGGTATTTCGAGTCGCGCGACCAGGCGATCGACTGCGCATCGAGCGCCACGTCGGCCGCGGCGCGCGGGTTCACGCGCACCGGCGCGGCGCCGCCCGCGATGGGAACCCAGTACGCATCGCTCGCGCCGGCGGTCGCGGAGTCGGCGATGTACGCGACCTTCGTCCCGTCGGGCGAGATCACGATCTCGGTCGGCTTCGCGGTCGCGGACATGGTCGCGATCACGACCGCGCCGGTGCCGTTGCGGTTGGCGACCACGATGTCGAACTGGTTCGTGACGAGGAGGTCGGCCGCGACGACGATCTTCGAGCCGTCGGCGAGCGCATCGAACGCGAGCACCTGCTTGGCGGTGCGGACGCCGTCGGTGATGACCACCGGTGCGGCCGAGCTCGAGGGCAGGAGCGCGTTGCCCAGCTGGCTGGTGTTGTTGACCGCGAAGTCCCCGAAGAATAAGAGGGAGGTCGTGGGGCCGGCGTCGACCACCGCGCCGTCATTGGCGTCCTTGCCGGCATCCTTGATGCTCGCGTCGACCCCGGCGTCCTTCAGTGCGCTGCTGTCCCGCTCGACCTCGGCATCGACCCCGGGAACGCGGCGGTCGGCGGCGGTCGCGTCAGCGGAGGCCACGGCGGCGTCCGCGTCGTCGCCCGTGGCGGGCGCGTCGTCAGCGCACGCGATGATGGTCGCGGCGAGGGCGGGGACGAAGGGGACGAGCAGAACGAGAAGGGCGAAGGGGCGAACGTGGGTCCGGGCGCGCATCCGGACTCGTTCGCACCCCCGAATTCCGACGTCAACGCCGGCGCGAGCCTTGCTGCTCTGCGTCGCGTCGCCTACTAGACATCAGTGGCGTACGTGTCTCCCGGAGGTGTCGGTCCGGATCCGCACGAGGCAGATCCGGAGGCGCTTCCTGCGGCCCTCAAGGGCGTGTACTCGAGCTCGGTCTTTCTCTCGAGCCTCTCGCTCTATGCTGGCCAGCGCGTGGGGGACGGGCTCGATCGCTGGTCGACCTTGCCCGACTGGTGGCAGCGCTCGCGCGGCTCGCGCGCGCCAGACATCGTGGCCATCCGCAAGCGCGTCCTCGATCACGCGGCGGAGATCGCGCGGGACGTGGAGACGCTTCGCACCTGGACGCCTCCCAAGCCGCCGCTCCCCGGCACCGTCTACGCCGAGGTGTACGCGAAGCTGGCCGAGCGCTACCTCGCGCGCCGCGGGGAGGCCGCGGTGCGGCGCTCGGTGCCCGGGCCGCTGACCGGCGGTCGCCATCCCGGCTTCGACTTCCGCTACGACGCGCATCGCGGCGTGTTCGAGGCCGCGGAGCGACGCTCGCCGCTCTACCTCGAGCCCAGCCGTTTCACGTTCTCGCTCCCGCTCGCGTCGCGCGCTCAGCCGCACTTCGACGACACCGTGCTCGAGGCGTATGGCGCCACCGACGCGTGGGAGCTGTTCGCCCTTCGCGCGGTGCTCATCGCGCTCCACGGCCGCAGCGAGGACGTCGCGCTCGCGCTGGAGCGCGAGCTCGGGCGACCGGTCTGGGATCACGTCCTCGAGCAGCTCGGCTCGAACGTCCCCAAGGCGCCCGACGAGCTCGAGTGGTGCTTCTCGCTCGGCGCCACGTACCGCGACGGCGAGTACAAGCTCCTCGCGTTCTCGCGACGCAGCACGCGCCAGGGCAAGCCCACGCGCTGGAAGAAGACGACCTTCGAGAACCTCTACCTCGAGGAGTCGCCGCTGGAGCGCGACGTCGCGCGCGTCGCGCTGTGCCTGATGGACCGGCCGACGGAGGCGCGCCTCAAGCTCGGGACGCCGCAGGGACACGAGCTCCTGCGGGTCCTCGCGCGCCACCCGCGCGTCCACTTCGCGCTCGCCGCGAGCACCGATCCCGAGGGCGACGGTCCCGCCCAGATCGTGGTCGGCGATCTCGCGATGCACATGGAACGCGACGAAACGGGCGTGCTCACGCCGCGGTTCCGCGTCGACGATCGCGAGGTCGAGGCCACGGTCCTGCGCGACGCATCGAGCCCCGGACTGCGCGCCGGCGCGCGCGGCGCCCTGATCGCGTCGGCGTTCGTGCCCCCCGCGCTGCGCCCGTGGCTCACGGCCGCGCAGAACATGGGCGCGGCGCTGGCGTTCCCGCAGGAGTCGGTCACGAAGCTCGTGACCACGACGCAGTCGCTCGTCGCCTCGGGCGCCGCCATCCTCCCGCGCGACGCGCTGGGGCGCGAGCTCCCCTACGAGCCCGCGCCCGCGCTGCGCGTGGAGTGGCATCCCGAGGGCGCCGCGGTGATCGACGTCTTCATCACCGTGCATCCGCTGGCGCCCATGGTCGCGCCCGGCAAGGGGCCGAAGCTCTTCACCTTCGACGACGGCGCGGAGCGCGTCTTCGTGGAGCGCGAGGTCACGCGCGAGGTCACGATCGCCGAGGAGGTGTGCTCGCAGATCGCCGCGCCCATCACCTGGGAGCACGCCTCGGGCCGCACCGAGGGCCTCCAGGACTCGCTCGCGCTCGCGGAGTACCTCGATCGCAACCCCCTCGGCCTCGCCATCGAGATCAAGGTGGGCCACGCCCCGAAGGTCACCGCCTGGGAGGACGCGAAGCGCGACCTCGCCGTGAGGAAGGAGGGCGCGTGGCTGGTGCTCGACGGCGCGCTCGACGTCGCGGGCGTGAAGCTCACCCTCGGCGACGTGCTCGACGCCGCGCGCCTCGCGCAGCGCTACGTGCGCGTGACCGACGGCGTGTTCCTCGAGCTCTCGAAGGAGGCCATCGAGCGCCTGCGCCCGGTCGCGATGGCCGCCGAGCTGGGCGAGGCTGGCCCCGGCCAGGATCCGCGCCTCAACGCGGCGTTCGGCAGCATCCTCGCCGAGGCGCGCTCGGTCTTCGGCACCACCTCGGGCGTCGACCTCGACGCGCTCATCGAGCGATTCGAGTCGCGCAACAAGCGCCCGCGCGTCGCCAAGCTCGAGCTGGGTACGCTGCGCCCGTACCAGCAGGACGGCGTCGCCTGGATGCTGCAGCTCGCGAGCTGGGCACCGGGCTGCATCCTCGCCGACGACATGGGACTCGGCAAGACGGTGCAGACCGCGGCGGTGCTGAAGCTGCGCGCGAAGGATGGTCCGCAGCTGATCATCGCGCCGGCCTCGGTCACGTCGAACTGGCTCGCCGAGCTCCGGCGCTTCGTCCCCAGCCTGAAGACGCGCTGGTTCAACGACGAGCGCGATCTCGCACCCGCCTCGCTCGTCGCGGGTGACGTGCTCATCGTCTCGTATGGCCTCCTCCAGCGGCGCAGCGAGCAGTTCCTGGGCGTGCGCTGGACCACGGTAGTGGTCGACGAGGCGCAGTACGTGAAGAACGTGATGGCGCAGCGCACCGACGTCGTGCGCTCGCTGGAGCGCGACTTCACCATCGCGCTCACCGGCACGCCGCTCGAGAACCACCTCGGCGAGCTGTTCAGCATCGTCGATCTCGCGTTCCCCGGGCTGCTCGGCAGCGAGGCGACGTTCCGCGAGCGCTTCCGCAAGCCGATCGAGAGCCAGCGCGACGCGGTGCGCCTCACCGTGCTCGGCCGCCTGCTCGAGCCGTTCCTGCTCCGGCGCACGCGCGCCACCGTCCTCGAGGAGCTCCCGGCGCGCGAGGAGATCACCGAGTACATCGAGCTCGATGCCAACGAGCAGAAGCGCTACCTCGCGCTGCGCAAGGTGTGCGAGCAGCAGTTCGCGAAGCGCAAGGCCTCCGAGACCGCCGCGCAGCTCAAGATCGCGCTGCTCGCGGCGCTCACGCGGCTCCGCCAGCTGGCGTGCGACGTGAGCCTGGTCGACAAGGACTACAC
>JAYTBL010000275.1:0-4760 GCA_043736975.1 Polyangiaceae bacterium | reverse complement strand
CCCGCCTCTCGAGAGTCGCTAGTATAGCCGGTAGCCGCGGCCGAGGACCTCGCTGAAGACGTTGCAGGAGGCGTGGAACGCGACGCCCGCGCCGATGCCGCCGGTGCGAGCGCGCAGCCAGCCGAACGCGAGCGACGGGAAGAAGACGGCGAGCCGCATGGGATCGCGGATGGTCGCGAAGTGGCCGAGCGCGAAGATCACGCTCGAGACGATGAGCGCTGGGCCGACGCTCGCGCCGAGCACGCGGATCCGCTGCGGGAACGCCTGGTCGAGGCGGGACTGGAGGTAGCCGCGGTAGAACGCCTCTTCGGGCAGCGCGATGATCACCAGCTGCCCGAAGATCTCGTTGAGCGCCTCCCACGCCTGCACGTGCAGAGCGAAGTGCCCCTTCGCATGCCAGAACGTGCGCCAGCCGAAGAAGAACGGCACGAACGTGATGGCGGCAAACAGCGCCGCCCAGAAGAGCGAGGTTGCCAGGCTGCGCGCGAGGCGGGCGCGATCGATCGGCCCCGGCAGCACCACGCCGCCCAGCGCCAGGCCCGACCGCTCGACCTGCGCGTCGTCACCGCGCCAGACGAGCGCCCACGTCGCGCCGAGGAACAGGAAGCCCACCGCGGTCGCCACGTACCGGTCGGGCAGGAACGCCGAGGCGGCGGTCACGACGCCCGTGACGATCGCCGAGACCACGAGCGCCTCGATCAGCGGACGCGACACCGAAGGCTGCGGCTCGCGCGCGTTGGACGGCGCAGAGCTCACTGGGCAGGGCAGACGATGCGCGCCGCGTAGATCTCGGCCGGCGCCTTGGCGGCGTCCGCATCCTGCCACGCCACGCTCCACTCGTTCTTCTTCGCGCCGGCGGAGAGCGAGGGCCGCGGATTGTTGCTGTCGTAGACCTTCAGCAGAGTGCTGGGCGGGCTCACGCCATCACGCGAGGGGAAGACCATCTTCATGAAGCCCTTCTCGTAATAGGTGATCGCGACCTGGCCTTCGTTGACCGCGATGGCGGGCCGCCCGCCCTTCTCCGTGAATTTATTGTGCCACTGCACCTTGCCGACGTTCGGGTCGATGGCCGCCACCGAAGCGCCGCCCTGCTCGTGGTGCCACACCACGAAGCAGCCCTCGGTGCCGCACGCGATGGCCGGCGCATCGGCGGGAGACTTGTCGGCGCTGACGGGCTTCGCGTCGCCGAACACGCGCGACTCGCGGTTCGGCTCCTTCGATTCGGGCAGCCCGTTCTGCTTGTCGAGCTCGGCCAGCGGGACGCGCAGGCGCACGATCGCCCGCTCCTTGTCCTTGTCGCTCTCGAGCCGGTACGCGACGATCAGCGCGTCGGCCGCGACCGCCACGCTCGGGTAGCGGACGCGCGGCGCCGTCTGCTTGGTCCTGGGCGCCGCGTAGTAGTCGGTGAGGCGCGTCTCGGGGGAGAGCGTCTCGAGCTCGTTGGAGAGCGCACGCGTGAAGACGTCGTACTCCTTCTCCTTGTCGCGATCGTCCTGCCACACCACGAAGAAGCCCTTGGGCGCGCGCTCGATCGAGGGCCAGTAGTCGCCCGGGCGATTCGCGGCGCCGACCATGTGGCTGCCGCCGTTCTTGCTGTCGATGCGGCCGTCGGCGTCGAGGAAGCGGACGCGCACCCCCGCCTCCTTGCCGGACTTGTCCCAGTAGAGCATCGCGGTGCGATCGGCGCCGGCGCTCTGCGAGGCGAGCTGCGGGCGCTGCGCGTCAGTGGCCTCGGGGGTCAGGTCGCGGACCGGGCCGATGGGCTTGCCGGTGTCGTTGAGGAGCACGCCGTAGACGTGGTCGTGCTCGCGCAGCGCGTGGTCGTCGGTCCACGTGACGAGCATGCCCTTGGGGGTGGTGCGCACCGCGGGGCGCTCGGCCCGCCGCTCGGTGGCGAAGCGCGGACGCGAGAACGCCGTGACCTTGCAGATGCCCGTGGCTTCCTTGCTCGCGATGAACCGGAACTGCTCGCCGTAGACGCGCGCGACGACCGCACCGGGGGGGCCGAGGGCGCTCGCGTCGGCGAGCTTCTTCTGCGCGCCGGGCAGGTCGCCCGCGGTGAAGAGCCGCTGCGCCTCGGCGACGGCGGGCGCCCACTTCGGCTCCTCGGCGACCAGCCCGGCTCCGCCGGTGCCCGACGGGGCCGCGCTCGGCGTGGCCGACGCCGTGGACTGCACGACCGGCGTGAACACCTGCGGATTGAGGAAGCGCAGCCAGACCAGGATCGCGGCCGAGATACCGCCGGCGAGGAACGTCGCGCTCAGCACCACGCGCAGCGGCGAGGTGCGGCTGCGCGGGGCGGGCGTCTCGCGGTCGCCCGCGGGCGGGACCTCGCCCGACTGACGCTGGAGCAGCGAGGCATCGCTCGCGACGCTCCCGTTCCGGCCGTTGAGCGCCGGACCGCGGTTCGAGGACGGCCCCGAGATCTGCTGGAGCGAGGCCGGGAGAGTGTCTTCGACGAGCTGCAGCTCCCCTTCCCCCGGCGCCGCAGCGCGCACCGCGGGCGGGTGCTTGCCCGAGCCGCTGCTCATGTTGACGTTGGGGAAGCTCGCGCTCGAGGCCGGGCGATGGCCCCACGACTCGACGAAGGCATCGGCGAGCTCGCGCGCCCCCTGGTAGCGGCGGTCGGGGTCGCGCTCGAGGCACTTGCGGAACCACGCGTCGAGCGCGGGCGGGAGATCGGCGCGCGCCGACGAGGGGACCGGGATGGGCCCGGTGGCGATGGCGGCGAACGTCATCGCCACGCCCTGATCCATGTTCCAGACGGGCCGGCCGATGAGGCACTCGTAGGCCATGCAGCCGAGCGCCCAGAGATCGGCGCGGTGATCGACGTTGCCTTGCCCCTTCACCTGCTCCGGCGACATGTACGCAGGCGTCCCGAAGACCGCGCCCTCGCGCGTGAGGCGCTTGGCCGCCTTCTCCTCCGGGTTCACGGGCGCGTAGAACTTGGCGAGGCCGAAATCGAGGATCTTGATGACGTCGTCCCCCTCCTCGCCCTTGGTGAGGAAGATGTTCTCGGGCTTGAGATCACGATGGACGATGCCCGCGCCGTGCGCCTTCACGAGGCCGCGCGCGGTGTGGACGATGACGCGGATCGTCGTATCGACGTCGATGATGCGGACCCGGGCCATCCGGTCATAGAGCGACTCGCCCTCGAGGAGCTCCATCGCGATGAAGGGGCGTCCGTCGTCGAGGCGCCCCGAATCGTAGACGTCGACGATGTAGGGGCTCTTCACGCTGGCCGCGGCCCGGGCCTCGCGGAAGAAGCGCTCGATCACGATGGTCGACGCCGCCAGCTCCGACGCGAGGATCTTTACCGCGACCTTCTTCCCGAGGGAGAGCTGCTCCGCCTCGTAGACGGCCGCCATTCCACCGCGGCCGATTTCGCGTGCCACACGGTACTTTCCGACCAGGAGGGTCCCGACCGGGATGTTCGACTCGTTGGCGGACATCGCGACGGCTCGGAAAATGCTACGCCGTTTCCCCGAGAAACGAAAAGGCTATGTGCTTCGATGGGCTCCGATGGCTTCCACCGGAGACGAGAAACAGGCCCGGCTCGTGGCGATCGGCGAGATCGCGGCCGAAGTCGCGCACGAGCTCAGAAATGCCCTGCAGATCATCTCCGCGAACGTCTACCTGGCAAAGCAGGACCTGACGAAGAGCGAGCCGCACCTCGGGAAGATCGAGCGTAGCGCCCGCCTCGCCCACGGGATCATTGACGATCTGATGGTCCTCGCCCGTGGCGAGCCGGCGCATGCCGAGCCCGTCCTCTTCGTGGAGGTGGTGGTGGCCTCCCGCGAGGACCTGCCCGAGGCCGGCGCGGTCTTCGAGGATCTCATCACTCCACTGCGGCTCGAGGTACGCGCCCACCAGGGGCTGCTCGCCCGCTGCCTGCACGTGCTCTACGAGAACGCGATCGCCGCGAGCGCGCCGCGCGCTCCCACGATCGTGACCCGCGCATGGGCGGAGGACGGGCAGGTGGTGATCGAGGTCGCCGACGACGGACCCGGGGTGCCGGTCGAGATCGCGAGCACCATCTTCGAGCCGCTCGTGACGGCGCGCGCCGGCGGGACGGGGCTGGGGCTGGCGCTGGCGCGTCGGGTGGTGGCCGCGCACGCGGGAACGATCGCGCTGCTCGACAACGGCGCCGGGCATACCGGGGCGACCTTCCGCGTCGAGCTACCGGAGAAGAAGCTGGGAGCTGATAGCTGACAGGCGGAGGAGAGAAGAGTGGGCTGTGGGCTGTAAGGTTCTTTCATGAAGAAGTGGGCGATCGTCGCGGGTTGCGTGGCGGCGGCCGCCATCGTGCTGTGGTTCACGCTGTTTCGTCCCTCGGAGGAGGATCGGGTGCGCAAGGTGCTCGATCGCTTCGCCAAGGCAGTGGCGGTGAAGCGCGACGACAACATCCTGTCGCGCACCGCGCGCCTCCGCTCGGAGCTGAAGGCGACCGTGACCGACGACGCCTACGTCGACGTGTCCGACCTCGACATCCGCGTCACGAGCCGCGCGGCGCTCGTCGAGGACGCGACGAAGGCCGGCCTCCTGTTCCAGTCCGCGGACTGCTCGCTGACGGGCATGACCATCAAGATCGACGAGAGCGCCTCCTCCGCGAAGGTCGACGCGCTCGCGGTGGTGACCGGTGAGCGCGGCGCTGAGCGCCGGGTCGACAAGCGGCCGGTCCATTTCCTGCTGCGCAAAGATGGGGACTGGCGCATCACGACCATCGACGTGGGCCCTGCCCGTGCCGATTGAGCCGCCGG
>JAYTBL010000274.1:0-11197 GCA_043736975.1 Polyangiaceae bacterium | reverse complement strand
CTCGACCTTGCCCGGCACGCGGCGATCGGCGCCGGTGAAGGCGCCGCGCTCGTGCCCGAAGAGCTCGCTCTCCACGAGCTGGACGGGGAGCGTCGTGCAATCGACGACCACGAAGGGCCCTGCCTGGCGGTGCGAGTTGACGTGGATCGCCCGGGAGAACAGGCCCTTTCCGGTGCCGGTCTCGCCGCGCAGGAGCACGGTGGCGTCGGTCTGCGCCGCGAGCGTGACGCGCTCGTAGACCGCCGCGAGCTCGTCGCTCCTGCCGACGATACGGTTGAACGGCCCGCGCATCGTGAGCCCCGGCCCCGCGGCATCGGCGGGTCGCAGCGTCGTGAACGAGAGAGCACCTGCGATCTGCGTGGCGAGCGCCACGAGATACCGCTCGTCCTCCTCGTCGAACCGGGCGCTTGCCTCCTCCGCGCGTGGCCGGCGGTTCAGCACCTGCACCACGCCGCGCACCGGTCCCCGCCCTCCGCTCTCCGCGGCGTCGCGGATGGGCACCGCGAGGATGGCGCGCGTGGTGTAGCCGGTGGCCTTGTCGACCGAGGGATCGAAGCGCGCGTCATTCGCGGCGTCCTCGATGCGCACCGGTTCGCCGTTGCGCGCCACCCAGCCGGCGATGCCGCGCTCCAGCGGCTGCCGCAAGGTAGGGAGCTCGGGCAGCATCGCGACCCGCGAGATGAGATCGCCGCGCTCGGCGTCCACGAGCCAGATCGTCGCGCGCTCCGCGGAGAGCGCGTCCGCCACGCGCTCGCACGCCGTGGCCAGCAGCGCGTCGAAGTCGACCTCGCGCGTGAGCAGCGACGCGAGATCGACGAGCAGCGAGAGGCGATTCGAGCGATCCAAGCGATCTGACATCGAGGTCTGGGACGCCTGAACCGCCAGGGGCGGAAGCACCGTCGCGCTCTCGAAGGTAGCGCTCGACCTCGGGTTTTGCATGCGAAAGTGCGTCAGGCAGCGCGCCGGCCGTCCTGCGGCACGCCGAGGTCGATCTCCATCCCCTCGCGCGCCGCGACGCTCGCGCCGTAGAGCGACTGCGCGCGGGCCTCGAAGTCGGCGACCTGCGCGTCGGAGCGCATCGGGTCATGGTGAAAGAGCACGTACTTGCCGACGCCCGCGGCGCGCGCGAGCTCGGCGCCCTCGACGTAGGTCGAGTGGCCCCAGCCCATCTTCGTCTTGTACTCCTCGGGCGAGTACTGCGAATCGTAGACGAGCACATCGGCGCCCATGGAGAGGGTGCGCAGCGCGGGATCGACCGAGGCGTAGTGCTCGGTGTCGGTGGCGTAGACGAGGCTCTTGCCCTCGTGCTCGATGCGGTAGGCGACCACGCCGCCCGGGTGGTTGCCCTTCGCGACCGTGACCTTGGCCTCGCCCACGTCGAACGTCTCGCCCAGCCTCACCTCGCGCGTCGAGAGGCGCGCCGAGGCCTCGTCCAGGCGGACCGGGAACATGGGCGCGGTCATCTGGTGCATGAGCGCCTCCTGCACCGACATCACGCCGTTCGCGCCGCCGACGATGGTGATGTCCGCCTGCTTCATGTAGACGGGCACGAAGAACGGCAGACCCTGGATGTGGTCCCAGTGGTAGTGCGAGAGCAGCATCGTGATCGCAAGCGGCTGCCCCTCGCGCAGCAGGTGGTTGCCGAGGTTGCGCAGCCCAGTGCCGGCATCGAGCACGATGCGCGTCTTGCCGCACACCACCTCGACGCAGCTGGTGTTCCCGCCCACGTCCGTTGTCTCCGGTCCGGGCGAGGCGATGCTCCCCCGAACGCCCCAGAATCGAATCAGCATGAAGCGCTCCTCGGCGCGGACGGTTGGCGTCCGGCTCGGCGTCCCCCTCTACAAGTCCGGTGCCATGCAGGGATCGCCGTGAATTCTTGCAGGTACGGCGCGGCGTGCGCCGCCGCGGGGCATCGCGAGCGCCCGCGCGCGCGCCGTTTTGGTGCACGCATGGCGGAGGACCGGAGGTATCCTGCCCACATGTCGAGGCGCGTGCTCATCGCGGACGACTCGGCGGTGGCCCGCGTCTCGGTCGCGCGGCGCGTGCGGGCCGAGGGCATCGAGGTCGAGGAGCGGGACTCGGCGGCGACCGCGTCGTCGGTCGACGCCGCGGACCTCGCCTGCGCGCTGCTCGATCTCGAGCTGGGCGACGGCTTCGGCACCGAGGTCGCCGAGCGTCTACGCGAGGGTCAGGGGGGGCTGCCGATCGCGTTCTTCAGCAGCACGCTCGCCCCCGAGGTGCTCGCGCACGCGAGGACGTTCGGTCCGGTGTTCGCGAAGCCCGGCGAGCTCGACGAGGCCGTCGACTGGATCCGCCGGCATCGCTGAGCTGGTTCAGAAGCTCGACGCGGCGCGGGCGATCTCCTTGTCGATGATGCCCTGCTGCAGGAGCTGCTTGAGGTGCATCTCGAAGGTCTGCATGCCGTAGGGATGCGTGCCCTTCTCCATGAGCTCCTTCATCGAAGGGTTGCCCTCGGGCCGCTTGATGGCCTCGCGCACCGTGCCCGTCGCCACCAGCACCTCGGCGGCGAGGATCATCCCGCTCTGATCCTTGCGCGGGACGAGCCGCTGCGCGATCACGCCCTGGAGCGTATCGCCGATGCGCTCGCGCATCTCCTCGGTGGAGCCCGGCTGCCCCTTGGGCGCGAGCGCGAGCATGCGGCCGACGGTCCGGGTGACGTCCGGCGTGTGCAGCGTGGAGAGCACGAGGTGGCCGGTCTCCGCGGCCTTGAGCGCGATGTCGAGGGTGAGCTCGTCGCGGATCTCGCCCACCAGGATGACGTCCGGATCCTGGCGCAGCGCGGCGCGCAGCGCGTCGGCGAAGGTCGTCGTGTCGATCCCGATCTCGCGCTGGCTGATGCTCGACTTGTCGTCGTCGTGGAGGAACTCGATCGGGTCCTCGATGGTGACGATGTGCAGCGGCTGCGTCTTGTTGAGGTGACCGATCATCGCCGCGAGCGTGGAGCTCTTGCCGTTGCCGGCCGCGCCGACGACGAGCACGAGCCCGCGGTCCTTCTCGGCGAGCATCGCGCAGGGCGCGGGGCAGCCGAGATCCTCGAAGCTCGGGATGCGCGTGGGGATGGCGCGCATGACGATGCCCAGCGTGCCGCGCTGCCGGTAGATGTTGACGCGGAAGCGTCCGACGCCGGCCGCGGCATACGCGGCGTCGTGCTCGCGGAGCGTCGAGATCTCGGCGCGCACCTTGGGGTCCTTGATGACCACGCGCGCGATGTTCTCGGTGTCCTCGGCGCGCAGCGGCTCGGTGCGGAAGAACACGAGGTCGCCGCGGACGCGCGCCGCCGGCGGGATCCCCACCTTGAGATGGATGTCGCTGGCCTTCGCCGCCACCGCCTTCGCCAGCAGCTGGTTGATGTAGCTTTCGTTGCCGTAGACGCTGCTCGGCTGCGAGGAGTCCACCATCGGTTGTCCATGTTATCCGACCTGGAGACGGCAGAGAGAACCTTCGCGCGGTCGGAAGAGCGACCAGCCATTTCTCGGCTCCTCGCGGCGGAGCTTGGCCGCCCGACGCGGCCCTCGGGCCGACGGCCCGAGGCGCTCACCTCGCGTCGAGGTCGGCGGGGAGATCCTGCTTCGGGCACGGCATCATGCGTAGCGCGCGGACCGCGCTCACGCGGCGATCGCGCGGCTGCGACGGCTCGCGCGCCAGGCCGAACAGCTTCGCGCAGCCGTCGCCGAGCTCCTCGAGGTCCTCGACGTCCTCCGAGCGCCGCGGGCGCGCGGCCAGCTCCAGCACCGCGTCCAGCGCGAGCTTCGCCTCCTCGTCGTTCTTCGCGGTCGCGGTGGTCACCAGGAACGGGAGCTGCGCCCAGCCACGCGCGAAGCCCATCGCGCGCAGCGCGGTCGGTCGCAGCTCCGCCTCGCGCGCCGCCTCCACGAGGCCGGCCGCGCCCTCGTGGGTCGCGAGCGACGCGAGGTCCTCGGTCGGTCCCTCGCGCGCGCTGGTCCACATCGCGACGTCGCGCAACGCCACCGGCCCTGCTTCGGCCGGCACCTCGGTGCGGTTCACGTAGGCCGCGCTCGGCAGCGCCGAAGGTACGGACGACGCGCCCGGGCCCTTGCCACAGGCGCTGCACGCGCCGAACAGCGACAGGCCGAGCAGCGCGCCGGTGGCCCCCGCCACCAGCAGGCGCTTCTGCTGCAGCGTGTCCAAGCCGCCCCCCGCTCGTTCAGCCCGCGACGATGTCGAGCGTGCGCTTGCCGGCCTTCGCCGCCTTCGCCGCCTCTTCGTCGTTCTTCGCGTTGTACTCCTGCACCGCGCGGTTGATGTGCATGCTGCAGAACTTGGGGCCGCACATCGAGCAGAACTCGGCGGTCTTGAAGTACTCGTCGGGGAGCGTCTCGTCGTGCATCGTCTCCGAGACCTCGGGGTCGATGGAGAGGCGGAACTGCTCCTTCCAGTCGAAGGCGTAGCGCGCGCGGCTGAGCGCGTCGTCGCGGTCGCGAGCGCCCGGGCGATGGCGCGCGATGTCCGCAGCGTGCGCGGCGATCTTGTAGGCGATCATGCCCTGCTTGACGTCGTCCTCGTCGGGGAGCCCGAGGTGCTCCTTGGGCGTGACGTAGCAGAGCATCGCGGCGCCCGCGGTGCCGGCCATGGTCGCGCCGATGGCGCTCGTGATGTGGTCGTAGCCGGGCGCGATGTCGGTGACGAGCGGGCCGAGGACGTAGAACGGCGCCTCGTGGCACAGCTCCATCTCCTTCTTCACGTTCATCTCGATCTGGTCGAAGGGCACGTGGCCGGGGCCCTCGATCATGACCTGGACGTCCTTCTCCCAGGCGCGCTTCGTGAGCTCACCGAGCGTCTTCAGCTCGGCGAACTGTGCGGCGTCGCTCGCGTCGGCGAGGCAGCCGGGGCGCAGGCCGTCACCCGCGCTGATCGTAACGTCGTACTTCGCGCAGATCTCTAGGACCTTGTCGAAGTGCGTGTAGAACGGGTTCTGCTTGTGGTTCTCGATCATCCACTGGGCCATGATCGAGCCGCCGCGCGAGACGATGCCGGTGATGCGATCCTTCACCAGCGGCAGGTACTCGACGAGCACGCCGCAGTGGATCGTGAAGTAGTCGACGCCCTGCTGCGCCTGGTGCTCGAGCATGGCGATCATGTCGTCGGCGGTGAGCTTGCTGACGCTCTTCACCTGGGTGAGCGCCTGGTAGATCGGGACGGTGCCGATCGGCACCGGCGAGGCGGCGATGAGCTCGCGGCGAATGCCGTCGATGTCGCCGCCGGTGGAGAGGTCCATCACCGTGTCGGCGCCGTACTTAAGGGAGATGGCGAGCTTGCGCTTCTCCTTCTCGACCTCGCTCGTGACCGCGCTCGAGCCGATGTTCGCGTTGACCTTGCAGGAGAGCGCGATCCCGATGCCCATCGGCTCGAGGTTCGTGTGCCTCACGTTGGCGGGGATGATCAGGCGGCCGCGCGCGATCTCGCTGCGCACCAGCTCGGCCTCGACCTTCTCGCGAAGGGCAACGTAGTTCATCTCCTCGGTGATGACGCCCTGACGCGCGTAGTGCATCTGCGTGACACAGGGACCGGTCCGCTTCGAAACCCACTCGGTGCGCATGGGCGGAAGCCTTAGGACGTGGGCCGAGCGCCGGCAAGACCTACCGCCCGGCGGTCCGCAACCTATGGCAGAATACAGCGATGCCTCAGGACGCGCACCTCAGGGAGCTCTACGAGCTCCGCAACACGGTCGACGAGCTGATCGAAGAGGGCCTGGTCAAGCACTGGAGCGTGAGCGAGGTCCTGGGCGCGCTCCTCCCGCGCGTGGTCGCGCTGCTGGGCGCGGAGGGCGCCTTCTGCGAGACCTACGGCGAAGATCTCCAGAGCCACCTCTTCACGACCAGCGGGGTCGACGGCAAGCCGCTCACGATCCCCAGCAAGGCCGACATCTGGACCCGCACCAGCGCCGAGAAGCGCGAGACGGTGAGCGAGATGTCGGGCGACGTCCGGGTCATCGCCCAGCACCTCGACGTCGCGGGGGAGTGGTTCGGCCGCATGGGCCTGGTGTGCCCGCCCGCTGGCGACACCGTGCTCCTGGGCGACGCGCTCGAGGCCGTCTGCGAGGTGCTCGACAACTACCTCTTCGCCATCAAGGCGGCGCGCGAGAAGCACAACGTGATGATGCGCCTGGGTCGTGCGCTTCGGCACCGGGTGCTCGGCGAGGGCGTCAAGGAAGCGGTGAAGGTCCTGGCCGAGGCCATTCCCATGGACCGCATGGTCCTGGTGTACGTCGCCGAGGAGAGCGCCACCAAGACGCTCCACGTGCAGATGTTCAACGGCGCACAGCTCGAGGTGGACACGCTGGCGGCGCAGGGCCAGAGCCTGGCGCCGCTCCGCGTGATGGGCCGCGACTACCTCAACGGCACGAACGACGACCTCCTGGAGCACCTCGGCGTGAAGAACGCCGCCGAGGAGGTCCTGATCAACGGCATCACGAAGAGCGTGGTGGTGGGCAAGGTGGTCGTCACCTCCAAGACGCCGTCGTTCAATACCTACGACCGCGAGCTCCTGAGCGCGTTCGCCGGCTTCATCCGCCAGCGCGTCGTCGACTTCAACAAGGAGTGGCGCGCGCTCGCGCTCGCCTTCCGCCCCGACGACGTGGGCCGCCTCCTCCAGAGCGACGACTACGAGAAGCGCTTCCTCGCGCCCCGCGAGGAGACGGTCGGTGTGGTCTACATCGACATCTCCGGCTTCACGAAGGTGTCGGAGACGATCCTCAAGACCCCCGCCAAGGTGGCGGAGCTGGTCGAGGAGTGGAGCCGCGACGCGGTCGACATCGTCTGGCAGCACGGCGGCGTGTTCGACAAGATGGTCGGCGACTGCGTGATCGCGCTCTTCGGCCCCCCGTTCTACGAGGAGACGCCGGGCGAGCGCCTGGCGCGCGCCATCCAGTGCGCGGTCGACGTGCGCGCGATGACCCACAAGGTCCCGCAGCGCATCGCCTTCGAGGTGCTGCGCGAGTCGGGCCTCGCGGTCTCGACCGGCGTGCACCTCGCGCCGCTGTTCGTCGGCCAGTTCGGGCCGAACTCGAACTTCACCGGCTTCTCCTCGGGCATGAACAACACCGCCCGCCTCCAGGGCTGCGCCGGTCGCAACGAGATCCTGGTGATGGAGGAGGCGATCGCCGCGCTCCCCCAGGGACACGGCTTCGCGTTCGGCGAGCCGCGCGCGATGCCGGTGAAGAACGTCGCCGAGCCGCTGAAGTTCCGTGCCCTCGAGGCGCCGCTGGAGCCCGTGCCGAAGTAGATTCCGGCAGCAGCCCGCGCTATCGCTTGGTCAGGGTGCCGGCCTCGGTGTCACCGAAGTCGTATTGCAGACCGATGGTTCCGGTGAACGACCACGGAATCGGGTCGACGGGAGCGCCCGCGAAGATGTCGCGAAAGGTCTCGTAGCGACCCGTCAGGTAGAACACGCTGTGACCGATCCGCGCCTCGCCCATCGCCGAATCCGGAGGAACTTGCACGAATCGATGGTTGCGGCGCGCGGTGAGGACGATGTTCACCGCCTCGGTCTTGAGGCTCGCGCGCGCGCCGTACCCGAGCAGAGGGGCGATCCGAACCTCCGGCTCGTTCGGTGAAGTGGCGTCATCCTCGCGATTGATGAAGACCGTGTCGCCGCCCCCCACGCCCAAGGCGACGAGGCTCAACGGGCCGACCCGCACGCCCGCGGTTGCGCCCACCACGAGCGCGACCGGAATCGCTTTGCCCAACCCAAGCGATCCGTCGACGAAGCCCGACGCCACGAACGTGCGATAGAGAAGAAACGCTGGGGTCGCGTTCACGTTGACGTTCAGGCTGGCGTAGGGAAACGGCGGCCCCCCTTGCTGCTGGATCGACCCCGCGCCCAGGTGTAGACCGCCGGAGTACTGCTGCACCTGCCGGCGGATGTACTCGCGGTCCTCGTCGACGAAGGCTTCTCGCTCCGCGTCCTTGTCGGGGCTGGGCAGCGCGAGGAACGCTGGCGCGCTCGCCTCGAAGCGCGGCGTCGACGAAGCGCGACCACCACGGAGCGCGGTCTCGATCGCACGGGTGGGGAGGGTCGAGAGCGACTGAATACGCGCGACCACCTCGGGGCTCGGTGCTGCCTCGAGCACCGAGAGCTCGGCGAGGAGCGCGTCACGTTGAACGACCGCGGGGAGCGCGAGGAGCTCGCTCGCGATGACGTCAACGCGCGCGGAACGCACGGCGCGCTGGGCGAGCCCGACGATCCGGGAGGCCGCGCGCGCGGCGGCATCGGTTTGCAGCGTGGTCTCGATATCGGCGGAGAAGCTCGCCGAGCCGCCGTGGATCGAGGTGTAGGCTTCTTCCTCCTTCGACACGCGGTCGCGAAGACTGATCTCGACCTCGGTTCCGCTGACGCGGAGCGTCCCGGTCGCGGCATACTCGAGCTCCGACGTTCGCGTCCTGGCCTCGACCGTCTCGACGACGCTCCGCGTCGCAACGTCGGTGTGCTCGCGATAGGTCACGGTCTCGACCTCGACCTGCTCGTCGACGGAGCTGGTCGAGTTCCAGCAGTTCTCCCCGTCCTGCATGTAGTGCTGGATGTAGCCGTCCTTGGTCGGCGTGCGCGTGGTGGTGGTGTACGTCGGAGAGCAGGTCTTCGTCGGGACCGTACGTGTTCTCGTTTCCATGCGCGTGTTGACGATTCGTTCGCTGCGAGGCACCGAGTACGTCTCGGTAAACGGAAACCGCTTGGTCACCACGCCCGCTTCGCGACGCAGCTTGCCGGTCACGCGCTGCATCTTGACGCGCACCACCGCGCTTCCATTCTTCGAGGCGAGCGCGCCGCGGAGGGCGACGCTCAACGTCTGCACGGCGCCCGCTTCGTTGGGCCATGCCTCCACGGTGAGGCCGAGCGGCACCGGCCTCGGATCCGCGGGCTCGCTCGCGCGCAGGCCGTAGAAGTAGCGCAGGCGGTCGCGGACGTAGTCGCCGTCGACGCTGCGCACGTCGAACCGCGACAGCTTCTCCTCTACCGATCGCTCGCGCGCCTTGACGAGGGCGTCGACCGCGGAGCCGCGCGCGAGGCTGCCCTGGAGCCGGCGACCGAGGTCGAGGGTCTGCGCATCGTCGTCGTCCGCGCCCCTCCTCCACATCTCGAGCGCGCACTCGTCGAGCCCCCTGTCGGCTTCGGCCTCGGCATCCTCGTTCTCGATGCGCCGGGCTTCCGCCCGGATCGCGAGCAGCTGAGCCAGGCGCGTGCTTGGCTCGCTGCTCTTCGTTCGCGTGATGAGCGCGCGTAGCCACCCGAGCTCGGCGCGTGAGAGCTCCCCGCGGATCGCGGCCTCGCTGTTGGCAGCTAGGACGCTCTGTCGAGCGCGTCTCAGGTTGGCGACGGCGAGCGCGTAGTCCTGCTTCTCCGCGGCGGACCGGGCGCCCGCCCGCAGCGGATCGAGGCCGTCGGCCAGGGCCGCGGTGGAGGCAGTGAGGAGCGACGATGCAAGGATGAGAGAAAGCGCGCGGCGGCGCCCACGGCAAAAAAAACGCACCCTCTAGTATGCCACGCGCCGATGGGTCACCGCGTCGCCGTTGCTTGCGGTCCTACGCTTGCGTTTGCGGCCACCGCCGCTGTCGGCGGTGACGCGAATCCTGGCCCGGTGCAAGCGTCGCGACCGGCGCCGGCCCTTGCGCAAAGTTGGTTTAGATCCTTCACCATCCCGCCGGCAACCCCGTCCGGTCATGCGGCGGGCGATGATCGTCGGGCCGTCGGACCGCGGGCGCCGCACGCCATCGCCAGCGGCGGCCTGGTCCGGCCGTTCGTGAAGGATCTTCACCAAATTCGAGCGACGACCGACACCGGCCGCTTGCGCGGGTCATCAGCGGCGCGCGCGCTCAGTCCGAGCAGCAGCGGAGGCCGATCTCCTGGCCTCGGCGATCGCGCGAGGCGCCGCGGCCGTCGACGCGGCAGTCGAGGTTCGCGCCCGCGTTGAGGTAGGCGCCGCCCTTCACGAAGCACTCGTCCTTCTGCGGGCCGGCGTCGATCGGAGCGGCGTCAGAGCCGGCGTCGGCGGGACCGCAGGGGCCGTCGAACCACTCCCAGACGTTGCCCACCATGTCGAAGACGCCGGGGAAGCCGCCCTGGCAGCCGGTCTTCGAGCCGACGGGGAGCGTGCGCCCGGCGTCGTTCTCGCCGGTGTTGCAGGTGCTCCCCTGCTGGACGCCGCCGTACGGGTACTTGAGCTGCCCGACGTCGGAGCACGCGAACATCCACTCGTGGGTGGTGAACTCACCGAGATCGGCGAGGCCCACCGGGCCCGCGAACTTTCCGTTCGCGCGCTTGCCGCACAGGCGCTTGCCGGCCCACGTGCAGTACGCGTGCGCATCGCACCAGTCGACGCCCGCGATCGGGATGTCGTCGGCGCCGCCGAGCGCTGGCGCGTACGAGGTGTTCCACGCGCACGCTGCCGGCTGGCCGCTCACGTCCGCGCCCTTCGCGGCCGTGAAGTCGGTGTACTGCTTGACCGTGATCTCGGTGCTGTCGATGCAGAAGTTGTTGGCGGCGTTTCCCACGCGCACCATCACCGGCCCGGCGTCGCCCGGGCAGGGCTTGCTCGCGTCGAAGCCGCCGCCGCCGTCGATGGGGTCCGGCCCGCCCTCGACGAGCGGGTCGACCGCCCCGTCGAGGGTGCCGCCTTCGGCCTCGGCGCAGACCCCGCCTTTGCACTCGCCGATCGCCAGCGCATCGATGCCAGCCACCTTGGCGCACGCCGCGAGACCGGCGAGCAGAAGCGCCAGCGGCGCGAGGCGCCGCGCGACGCTCCGAGACGAGGGGGAGGGCGAGGGTTGCGTCATCAGAACGAGCCGCAGAGGCCCGCGCTGCCTGGACCGACCCAGACCGCCGCGCGCCGCTCCCTGGATTGTAGCGCCGATTCCAGCTTCGCCCTGGGCAAGAGGAGGCCGATGACCCCGAGCACCAGCCCGCCGCCCGCCGCGGCGAAGCCGATCGTGGAGATCGAGGCCAGCGTCCCGGCGCTGTCGAGATCGCCCTTCACCGAGGGATCACAGATGCCGTTCGCGCACTGCGCCTTGACCCCGCCCGCCTTGGAGAGCGTCAGCGCGCCGGTGATGCCGCCCACCGCGAGGCCTGCCACCGCGAGCCCGAGGCCGCCGAAGACGAGCACGTTCGCGCCGGTCGATCGCTCGGTGGTGCTCGGCCGCGGCGCGATCGGCGCAGGCTTCGT
>JAYTBL010000273.1:0-11222 GCA_043736975.1 Polyangiaceae bacterium | reverse complement strand
GCGCGATCTGCGCAGGAAGAGGCGCCTGCGCGTTCCGCGCTATGGTCACGGCCCATGCCGCTGCTCCGACTGTTCGGGCTCTTCTTCGATCTCCTCCTCTACCCACTGCGCGCGCTGCGGCGGGCCCGGATGGTGCCCGAGGGGACGTTCGTGACGCTCACGCTCGACGGTTCGGTCGTCGACGTCATCGCGAAGCCGCGCTTCTGGGAACGCCGCGCGCAGAAGGCGGTCGCGCTCCACGACGTGAGGCAGATGGTCGACTTCGTGATCGCCGATCCGCGCGTACGCGGCATCGTCGTCACCATCAAGCTCCTCGCAGCGGGCATGGCCACCGCGCAGTCGCTGCGCGATCTGCTCGCGCGCGCTCGTGCCGCTGGCAAGGAGGTGGTCTTCCACCTGCCGATGGGCGGCGGCACCAAGGAGGTCATCGTCGCCAGCGCCGGCAGCAAGATCTTCCTCGGTCCGGCGGCGCAGCTCGCGGCGCTCGGGTTCGCCTCGCACACGCGCTACGTGAAGAACGCGCTCGACAAGGCGGGCATCGTCCCCGAGGTCTACGCGTGCGGCGACTACAAGTCGGCCGGCGAGACGCTGGTGCGCGACGCGATGAGCGAGACGCAGCGCGAGCAGCTCGGCAAGCTCCTCGACCGCTTCGACGCACAGCTGCTCGACGCGATCGCCGAAGGTCGCAACGTCTCGCGCGAGCGCGCCCGCGCCATCGTCGACGGTGGGCCGTACTTCGGCGAGCAGGCGATCGAGATCGGCATGGCTGACGCCGTCGCCTACGAGGACGAGATCCCCGCGCTCCTCGGCCTGCCCCGGGAGGGCAAGCAGGGCGCCGCCACGCGCGGGCTCGTCGCCGCGAGCGCGTACCTCGCGGCGAAGAAGCGCCCGCTGCTGCGCGCGCTGACGCGCCCGCCGATCATCGCCGTGATCGAGGTGCACGGCGCGATCGCGCACGCCGCGAGCCCCTTCGGGAGCTTCGCGACCGACGACAAGCTCACGCGCATGGTGCGTCTCGCGCGGCTCGATCCGCGCGTGAAGGGCGTCGTGCTCCACGTCGATTCGCCCGGCGGCAGCGCGCTCGCCTCCGATCGCATGCACCACGAGATCGTCCAGCTCGCCCGGGAAAAGCCGGTGATCGCCTGCATGGCGAACGTCGCCGCGAGCGGCGGCTATTACGTCGCGGCGCCCGCGCACAAGATCGTGTGCGAGCCCGTCACCATCACCGGCTCGATCGGGGTGGTCGGCGCGCGGCTCACCCTGGAGCCGCTCATGGCGAAGCTCGGCATCAACACCGAGACCGTGCAGCGAGGCGCTCGCGCCGGCCTCCTCTCGGGCACGCAGCCGCTCACCGAGGACGAGCGCGCGGCGCTCATGGTGAGCCTCGAGTCGACCTACCGCACCTTCGTCCGCGTCGTCGCGCAGGGCCGCAAGATGAAGGTCGACGAGGTCGAGCCGCTCGCGCGGGGCCGCGTCTACACCGGTGAGGACGCGAAGGCGGTAGGCCTGGTCGACGTGCTGGGCGGCTTCGACGTCGCGCTGCGCGAGGTCACGGCCATGGTACCGGCCGAGCATCGCGACCGCCTCGAGGCCCACGTGGTGCGGAGCCCGCGCCACCCCTTGCCCATCATGGAGCCGCCGAACGAGGGCGAGGCGGGGCGCCGCGCGGCCTCGGCGCTGCTCTCGTCGATCCTCCCGCTGCCCGAGCGCATCTTCGTGCAGCTCGCCGCGAGCGGCGAGCGCGTCCTCGCCTTGTGGACGGGATCGATCGACGGCACGTAGCGGCGCTCCGCGATCAGAGCTTCGCGAGCGTCAGCTTCAGGATGTCGGCGACGACCTTCTCGTTGCCGGCCTTCTCGCCGCCCGCCACGGTGACCGAGACGATGAGCCCGTTCTTCGCGACCGCGCCCTGCGTCGAGGTCGAGCCCATCAGCTGACCGGTGACCACGAAGCCCGAGGCGCCGCTCACCGTGAGCGGCGCCGGCGTGCCGCCAGTGGCCGCCTTCGCTCGGGTCTTCGCGCCCTCGATGCCGCCCGCCCCGGGCGTGTCCTCGAGCACCGTGATCAGCGGGTAGAGGCTCTTGCGCGTGCCGCCGGGGACGTCCTTGGGCTCCACCTTCTCGCCCAGGATCGCGCGGACGTCGGCGGCCGAGAGGAGCTTGCACACGTCCGCGGCGGCGCGCTTGCCCGTGGGCGCCGCACCGCTCGCCGCGGCAGCGGCACCGCTGCTCGCGGCGGCTCCGTCCTTTTCCTTGCAGGACGCCGCGAGGAGCGTGACTGCGATGCAGAGGAGAGCGCTGAACGAGCGACGTTCCGTCATGGGCCCTGCCGCGTGGCACGAACTGGCGATGGCGTGCTACATCCTTGGGCCCATGATCGTCACGCTCACGGCCTGCCTGCTTGGCTTCGCGAACGGCCTGAGGCATGCGCTCGAGCCGGACCACCTCGCCGCGGTCTCGACGCTGGTGGCGGGCGAGCGCAGCGCGAAGGCGTCGGTGCGCTACGCGGCGGCGTGGGGCGCGGGGCACGCGGCGATGCTGCTCCTCGCGGGCGGCGCGCTCTTCCTGCTCCGCGCCGAGCTGTCGCTGCGCGTCAGCGATGCCCTCGAGCTCGCGGTCGCGGTGGTGCTGGTCGCGCTCGGTGTCCGCGGTCTGCGGCAAGCAGCGCGCGCGGGGCGTCATGGGGAGACGTTCAGGCACGCGCACGGCGAGCTGCAGCACGCGCACGGCGGCGCCGCGGATCACGTCCACGTGAGCGGCTGGACGCTCGCGCGCCTTCCGTTCGTGGTGGGCCTCGTACACGGCCTCGCGGGCAGCGGCGCGCTGGCGGCGCTGGTCGCCGTGCACGTCGGCTCGGCGGTGTTCGCGCTCTCCTTCATCGGCATCTACGCCGTGGGTGCGGCCGCGGGCATGGCGGCGATCGCCGGGATCCTCGGCTGGCCGCTCGCGAAGCTGGCGCGCTCGCCGCGCGTCATGCCGCTGCTGGTCGGCGTGAGCGCATGCGCGTCGCTGGTGGTGGGCGTGGTGTGGGCCACCCCCATCCTCCTGCGCTTCGTGGCCTGAGTCTCAGGTCACGCCGAGCAGCTTGTTCATCGACGCCTCGTCGGCCGGCGTGAACGGGTACTGATCGAACTCGCCGCTCGCGACCCACTTGAAGGCGCTGACCGCGAGGGGCTGCAGCGTCTCGGTGAGCAGCGTGCACTCGTAGAGGAACAGATCGACGACGTAGTGCTCGTAGGGATGGCTCACGAACGAGATGAGCTTCCCCACCTCGATCGACGCGCCGAGCCGGTGCAGCAGCTCGCGCTTCAGCGCCGCCTGATCGGTCTCGCCCGCCTCGACGCGGCCGCCCGGGAACTCCCACATGAGCGGGAGCACCGCGGAGCCGCGGCGCTGCGTGATGAGGTACTCACCCTCACGCTCGAGCACCGCCGCGACGACGCGGATCGTTCTCACGGTCAGACTGCCACGCGGAACAACTGCTGCCCCATGAGCAGCACGTCGCCGGTCTTCACCTCGGTCTCCTCGTGGAGACGCATGAACGAGCCATTGGAGCTCCCGAGGTCGGTGAGGAGCAGGCGCCCGCCCTCCCAGCTCAGGCGGCAGTGGAGCCCCGAGACGTAGCCGTCCTCGGGGAAGAGCACGTCACCGCGCTCGCGACCGAGGTGCACGCCGCTCTCCGGGATCGGGAACGCGTTGCCCGTGACCTCGCGGCCGATGACGAGCGCGATGCGCCCCACGTAGCCCTTGGCTGGCGAGCCGAGGCGCTCGACGCCGTCCGCCGCGGGCGGGACCACCTGTAGCGGCTCGAACTTGATGATCTCCTGCCCGATGCGGAACATGTCGTGGGGCCGGAGCTCCACGGGCACATCGCGAACGAGCTTTTTGTAGACGCCGTTGAGTGAGGCCTCGTCCTTGACGGTGACGCGGCTTCCAGGACCGGCACCGTTCTGCTTGAACGTGGCGTGGCGCGGTGAGAGGTAGCTGTCGCCCGCGAAGATCGCGCCGGTCTCGCGACCCACGGTGACGGTCGTGCCGGGAAGCGCGAAGGTGCCGGCCTCGGTCCCGTCGGCCCGGAGCGCGGTCAAGACGACGGTGCCGGCGCCCGCGCCGCCGATCGGAGCGGGGCTCGATCCCGAGGCCGGGACCACCTTGGGGGCCGCGCCTCCGCCGAGGCGGAATCCGCACGAGCCGCAAAAGAGGTTCGACGGTGAGTTGACGTGGCTGCACTGCGGGCAGACGACCGTACCGCCAGCTCCGCCGCCACCAGGCGCTCCGCCGCCGCTCGCGCCGCCGCCGCTCGCGGCCGAGGCGAACGCCGCGCCGCCCGAGGGTTCTGGAGGTGCGCTCGGCTGGGGAGGCGGTCCGAGGCCCTGCGCAGGCGCAGCGACGACCGGGGCGGCCGCGCCGACCGGAACGCCGGCGGCCTTCACGCCCTGCGACGGAGTCTGGGGCGAAAACGGCTTGGGAGCCGCATCACGAGGGAGCTCTGCGCCACAGCCAAGACAGAACTTGTAGTGGTCCTGGTTGTCCTTGCTGCACTTCGGACAGGTGATCAAAAGCAGCCTCCGAACACGATGCGTCACACGCGTGCGAGGAGGGCCCCCCCGCGGACCGGCAGTATCTGGCACCGGGTCAACGTGGGTCAAGCAGGGCGCGAGGAAAGTCGAAAAACGCCCGCGGCCCCGCGATCGAGCTTTACAGCACCGTTCCATGGCTCACGACCGGAAGGCCGGTGGTCCTCGGCCGCGACGAGGCTCCGGACACGAGCGCGAAGTCGCTCCGCTGCTACTGCCGCTGAGGGAGTGAAGGCGCCTGGTCGGCGGGATCGTCCGCCTCGGGCGGCACCTCGCGCTCGGCCTCGGGTGGCGGTGCCGTTCCCAGCGGATCCAGCTCGCGGAGGTACTTCACGAGTCGCTTGGCCCGGATCTTCGCCAGGGCGGCGAGCACCTCGGTGCGGGCTGGCTCTGGCAGGTTGCGGGCGCCCTCGATGACCTCGATGGCGACATCGGCGTCGTGGATCTCGCCGAGGCGCTTCTGGAAGACCACCGCGGGCTCGAGCATCGCGCGCGCGTCGAGCGGGAGCGCCTCGGCGAGCAGCTCGATCGCGTAGCGGAGCTCCTTGTAAGAGATCCGCAGCTCGTGGAGGCCCAGCGTGTCCTCGGGCGGGACGTCGCGCCCCTTCTCCACGACGCGCCGCGCGCGCTCCACGGTGCGGCGCGCGAACTTGGAGAGATCCTCGTTCCGCTGCGGGTCGAAGGGAAAGACCAGCAGCGCCTTGAGCATGAGGCGCGCCCGATCGAGATCGCCGCGCTCGATGCGCAGCAGCACGTTCCTGCGGAGCTTGCGCTCGCGCGCGGCGCGGCTCCCCAGCCAGGTCGCGAAGGCGGGATCTTGCGAGGCGTCCTCGAGGGTCTCCTCGAGGACCTCCTCGTCGCGGAGGTCACCGGTGGCCTTCATGACCTCGGCGAACGCCGTGCGCACCGCGTCGGAGTGCCAGCGGCCGAAGAGCGGCCGCGCGATCTTGAGGAGCGTGCGGAGGCGACGGATGGCGACGCGGAGGTCGTGGATCGCCTCGTCGTCGGCGGCGTTCACGACGCGCGGGATGGCCTCGACCAGCGCGGCATCGAGCTCGCGCAGCTTCTTGGCGACGTAGGGGCCGGCAGGCGGCGCGATGCTCTCGTGCGGGTTGCTCACGAGGATCTCCGGACGTGCACGACGGTCATGGGCTTCTTGCCGCGCGACTTGAAGAACGCACGCCGCACCGCGAGCCGGGCTTGCTCGGCGACGCGCGCGTCGTCGGCGAAGGCGTCGAGATCGGCGATGGCGTGACGGACGGCGGCGCGCGCCGCCTCGACCTCCTCGGGGTGCTCGACCTCGTCGACCACGCCCCGCGTGATCAGCGAGATTTCAGCGACCGACCCGGCGCCATCGAGCGTCACGGCGCACGACGCGAAGCCCTCCTCTGCCAGCACCGCGCGCTCGCGCAGGACGGCGGGCGGGATGGCGCGGCCCGCGAAGACGTGGACGCGCCCCGTGGGCACGCTCGGGCCGCGCGCCACGCCCTCGGCGGTGACCTCGGCGATGCGCCCGTTCTCGATGACGCAGACCTGCTCGACGCCGGCTTCCTTCGCGAGCTCGCCGTGCCGCGTGAGGTGATGGATGGTGCCGTGCACGGGCACGAAGCACTTCGGGCGAACGAGCTCGATCATGCGCCGCTGCTCGGGGCGATGCGCGTGGCCGCTGACGTGCACGCCGCGGTCGCTGAGGCGCGTACGCACGTCGCAGCCGCGGCGGATCAGCTGGCCCAGCAGCGCGTGGACGCCGGGCTCGTTGCCCGGGATGGTGCGCGCGGAGAGGATCACGCGGTCCCCGGGGCCGACGTCCAGGGCGGGGTGCTCGCCGCGCGCGAGCTTCGCGAGCGCGGCGTTCGCCTCGCCCTGCGACCCGGTGGCGACGGCGAGGATGCGCGAGCGCGGGAGCTCGCGCGCCTGCCGATCGGGCCACACGAGATCGTCGGGCCACGGGAGGTAGCCGGTGTTGCGGGCGACGCGCGCATGCGTGCCGACGCCGCGGCCGAGCAGCACGATCTTGCGCTTGGTACGGCGCGCGATGTCGCCGAGCAGGCGCAGGCGATGGATGTTGGACGCGAACATCGCCACCACTACCGCCGCCGGGGCATTCTCGATCATGCCCTCGAGGACGTGCCCGACGTCGATCTCGTTGCCGGTGGGGCCCTCGGCGTCGATGTTCGTCGAGTCGCTCATGAGGAGCGTGACGCCCTCGTCACCGAGCTGCGTGAGGCGCTCGACGTCGAAGGTCTCGCCGTCGGGCGGCGCGTCGTCGAACTTGAAATCGCCGCTGTGGATGATGGTGCCGGCGTCGGTGGTGATGGCGAGCGCGGTGGCGTCGGCGATGGAGTGCGTGACCCGAATGGGCTCGATGCCGAAGGATCCCACGGTGAAGGGGGTGCGCGGCTTCGTCGCCTGGAGGCGGGCGTGCGCGAGGACCTCGTGCTCGCCGAGGCGCTCACGGATGAGCCCGAGCGCGTAGGGCGGAGCCCACACCGGGACGTCGTGGCGCCGCAGGATGTAGGGCAGCGCGCCGATGTGATCCTCGTGCCCGTGCGTCACGATGATCCCGGTGAGGCGCGAGCCGAACGAGTCGAGCGCCGCGAAGTCGGGGTGCACGACGTCGACCCCGAGGCCGCGGTCGTCGAACGTGACGCCGCAGTCCACGAGGATGACCTCCCCCCGCTGCTCGATGGCCATGCAGTTCATGCCCACCTCGCCCAGCCCGCCCAGCGGCAGGAGGCGAACGCGAATGCGAGTCGTAGGGCGCGAGTCGGCACGCGAGTCGCCACGAAAGACGCTGGAGCCAGGGACGGACACTCCGTGGACTTAGCACGGCTGCCGAGCGGGTTTACAGCGACCCGCGGTTACCCTATCTAGCCATCTGATGCCCGTGCCCGCGCCCAGCCCGCCGCCCAAGCCCGCGGGGCTGGAGTCGAAGCGGTTCCTCATCGTGACGGGCAAGGGCGGCGTGGGCAAGACCACAGTGTGCGCGGCCGAGGCTCTGGCGCTCGCGGCCAAGGGCAAGCGGGTCCTCGTGTGCATGTGCAACGCGAAGGAGCGGCTCTCGGCCATGCTCGGCTCGGAGCTGATCGGTTCGGAGATCAAGAACGTCGCGAGCAACGTGTGGGCCGTGAACATGGACCCGGAGCTCGCCCTCGCCGAGTACGGGATGATGGCCCTGCACTCGAAGACGCTCTTCAAGCTGCTCTTCGACAACAAGTACGTGCGCTCGTTCTTCCGCGCCGTGCCCGGCATGTCGGAGTGGACGATGCTGGGCAAGGCGTGGTGGCACACCACCGAGACCCGGCCCGAGGGCGGCTGGCGCTACGACGTGGTGATCCTCGACGCGCCCGCCACCGGCCACGGGCTCGACATGCTGCGCGTGCCGAAGATCATCCTCGACGTGGTGCCGCCCGGCCTCCTCCGGCGCGATGCCGAGCTCGCGTGGAAGATGTTCCAGGATCCGGCGCAGTCGGCGGTGGTGCTGGTCACGCTCCCCGAGGAGATGCCGACCACCGAGACCATCGAGCTCGCGCATGCGCTGCGTGACGAGCTCGAGCTTCCCATCGGCAAGATCGTGGTCAACTGCGTTCTGCCGCCGCTCTTCTCGAAGGAGGAGCGCGCCCGCCTCGAGGCCCTCGCGCCGGCGGATGAGCTGGCCGGCGACGCCGCGCTCGCCTCGGGGCGCCGCCGCGCGTCGCGCGAGCGCGTGCAGGCCGAGAGCCTCCATCGCCTCGCGCAGGAGCTCCCCATCTCACCGTCGTACCTCCCGCAGCTCTTCGAGGACGCCGCGCAACCCTCGGCGATCCGCGATCTCTCGAAGCGGATGACCTGAATCAGCCGGCGAGCAGCAGCGCGTAGATCGTGGCCTGATCGAGCGCGGGCAGCGCGCGGATGTAGTCGGGGATCGAGACGCGTGAGCTCGGGAAGACCCCGCTACTGCACGAGCGGTAGCCGAAGTAGTCGTCGGTCTCGGCCTTGCGCTTCATCTCGTAGGAGCAGTTGCCGAAGCTCCCTTCGATGGTGTCGGCGTCCACGTCGAACGTGCTGACGCGCCCGTTCACCAGTCCCTGCACGTGAACCTTGCCATCCACGGTGGAGACGTAGAAATCGTTGCGCGTGCTGCCGACCATGCCGTGCACGCGGTCGCCCGTGAAGTGCAGGTCGACGACCAACCCCTGCAGCGTTCCGCGGTACGCGTCGTCGAAGCGCTCGAGCTCGGTGGCGGGTCCCCATGCGCGAGCGCCCTCGATCCGCATCGAGCTCGCGGAGCCGTTCGCATAGACGACCAGCTCGCCGCCCGGCCGAGGCGGGCTGCACGCGGCGGTGAAGAGGGCGACGGCGAGGACGGAGGACGATCGCATCGGAGGAGGATGCCACCTCGGCGTCCGGCCGTCACGGCGGAGGCTCGGTGGACTCGATCACCTCGGCCTTCTCGATGCGATCGAGGCGAAAGCTCCGGCTCTCGCCCTTCGCGAGGTCGAAGGCGTTGATCCTCGTCTCCTTGCGCTCCATCACGACCTGCTCGATCTTCACGTCGCGCGTGGTGGGGATGCCGTGCGAGTCGCGGTAGGTGATGCGCAGCGGCTGCTGCTCGAACCACGCGCGCTCCACCGCGGCGCGCACCGGCTTCGCGATCGCGAGCGAGGGGATCCCGACGAACGCCAGCTCGCGGAGCCGCCCCACCAGCTCGCGCTGCGCCGAGGTCGAGAGCGCGGCGCGCACCTTGTCGAGCGCGCGCTGGAGCGTCTCCTCGAAGGGCAGGAGCCGCGACTCGACGGCAAATGTGCCGAGCGCCACGAGCAGCGCCGCCTCGCGCGCCGTGAAGTTCACGGGCGGCAGCGAGTAGCTCTTGTCGAGCGCGTAGCCGCCGCCTCGCCCGCGCTCCGCCGACACCGGCATCGACGCCGCGCGCAGGGCGTCGAGGTCGCGGTACATCGTGCGGATGGTCACGTCGAAGCGCTCGGCGAGGATCTCGGCGGTGACGCCGGTGCGGCGTCCGCGGAGGTATTCGGCGATCGCGAAGAGGCGTTCGGTGCGCTTCACATTAACTGACACAAGGATGACACAAGCCGCCTCCAACATGAAGCTCATGGAAACCCTGCAACCGAAGATCGTGCTCTGCGAGCTGGGCGAGACCACCGTCCCTGGTCTCCAGAGCTACTCCCCGTTCTGTCTCAAGGTGCACCGCGCGCTTGGCCTCGCCGGGCTCGCCTACACCTCGCGCCACGCGCCACCGCGCGCGTTCCGCGCTCTCGACCCGGCGGCGCAGGTGCCGGTGCTGCTGATCGGGCAGGACGAGGTCGTCGTCGACTCCACGCGGATCCTCGCCCGCGTCGATCGCCTCTCGCGGGCGGCGGGTGGCCCCTCGCTGCTCCCCGCCGACCCGCGGGCCTGCGCCGAGGCCTGGCTGTGGGAGGACTTCGCGGACCGCGCGCTGAGCGGCTACGTCGTCGCCGCGCGCTGGGCGAATCATCACAACTGGCCGCTGGTGAAGGAGGCCTATTTCGCCGGTGCGCCGTGGTTCGTGAAGCGGCTGATCGCGCCGCGGATCCGCAGCCGCGTCCTGGGCGCCCTCGTCGCGCGCGACGTGCTGCGCAGCGGCGAGGAGGCGCTGTGGGAGGACTTCCGGCGCAGCCTCGATCAGCTCGAGGCCCGGGCCCCGTTCGAAGGATTCTGGGTGACGAAGGGGGCGCCGACCGTCGCCGACATCGCGCTGTTCGGCATGCTCCAGAGCCTCCGGACGCCGCTCACCGCCGCACAACACCACGAGCTGAAGCTGCGGCCGGCGCTCTCGGACTGGCTCGATCGCGTGGACGAGGCCACGTTTCCCGAGGCCGCTCGCGCGCTCGTGAAGGGCGGGTTGACGGCGCCCCGTGGCCACGACATGAACCGCGCGTGGCGTTCACGTACCCCTACCCGCGTCCGAGCGTGACCGCCGATGTCGTCGCGTTCACGATGCGGGCCGACGACCTCGCGGTCCTCCTGATCCGCAGGAAGGACGAGCCCTTCAAGGGCTGCTGGGCGCTGCCCGGCGGGTTCGTCAACGAGAACGAGTCGCTCGAGCGGGCCGCGGCGCGCGAGCTCCACGAGGAGACCGGCCTGGTGGTCAGCCCGTCGAAGCTCGAGATGCTCGGCGCGTTCGGCGATCCTGGCCGTGATCCGCGCGGGCATACCGTCACCGTCGCCTACGTCACGTTCCGCTCCACCGAGACGACGATCAACGCCGGTGATGACGCCGTCGAGGCGGTCTGGCAGCCGCTACGCGCGCTCGATCTCGGCGAGGTCTCCGAGGCGCGGTCGATTCCGCCACCGTCGCCGCTGAGCCTCAGGAGCGCGAAGAAGACCAGCCGCCGCAACCCGAAGCGCCTGAAGCTCGCCTTCGATCACGCGAAGATCCTGGCGAAGGCCTACCGCCGCATCTGCCGCCACCTCGACGACCCCATCCGCGACCCGGCCTTCGACTTCGTGCCCTCGCGTTTCACGCTCGCCGAGCTCCGCCGCATCTACGAGGTGGTGATTGGCAGCAAGCTCACGCCGCGCATGATCCGTGAGCACCTCGTCGATCGCGGCCTGATCGTGCCCGCCACGACCAAGCTCACCGCCAAGGCCGCCAACCAGCTCTATCGCTGGAACCGCGCGTAGCGCG
>JAYTBL010000272.1:0-11227 GCA_043736975.1 Polyangiaceae bacterium | reverse complement strand
GGGCCGCCCGGACGTGCCCGACCAGCTGGAGCGCTCGGCGAGCTGCTCGGCCCGCGTCGCGGCGATGGAGCGCCGCAGCAGCGCGTGGGCTCCGAGCGCCTGATCGGGCTTCGAGGAGACGAGACCGCGGCGATCGGGGCGCTCGATGGCGCGCTCGATCAGCCGCTGCGCGGCCTCGGACTCGCCGGCCACGAGCAGGAGCGACGAGAGCGCCGCGTCGGTCTCGGCGCGGTCCTGATCGCGGAGGCTCGCCGCCTGGTGCGCGCGCCAGCTCTGCATCTGCTTCGCCGAGGCGACCGCCTCCGCGGCGCGCCCGCCGTCGGTGTAGAGCCGGGTGAGGATGCGCCACGGATTCGCGATCGAGATCGGCCGCGAGAGCGCGCCCTCCTTCGCGAGCCGCTCCACCTCGTCGAGCCGCCCCACCGCGTAGGCCGACAGCGCAGCGTTGTACTCGTGGACAACGGGGATGGTCCCCTTCGCGGCCGTCTTCTTGGCATATTCGAGCGCCGCGAGGCAGGCCTCGAAATACGGTTTCCGCTCGCGCGCCGCGCCTTCGATGGCGCAGAGCGCGTTGCGGCCGAGCGAGGCCTCGACCGGGTCGGAGGCGGCGCTCGCGGTGCGCGCGACCTTGCGCGCCTCGTCGAACTTGCCCAGCCGGAGCAGCGGCCAGGCGTGCTCGGCGACGAGATGCGGGTCGTAGAGCGCATCGTGGAAATCGAGGATCTGGAGCTGGTATTCGTACTCCTCCATCTCTCCGGCGAGCGCCTGGATGGTATCGAGCATCTCGCGGTGCAGCGCCCACGGCGCGGTCTGCGCCGGCGAGGAGCCATAGACGCCCTCGAAGAGCTGGCGCGCGCGCCCCAGCCGGAACATGGCGCGCGCGAGATCGCCTTCGGCGTCGCGCAGGACGTTGCCGAGGACGTAGTTGCCGAGGATCGAGTCGGGATTCTTCTCGAGGACCGCCTCGGCCTTGGTGCGCGCCGCGAGGAGCTTGTTGCCCTTGAGCAGCGTGTACGCCTCATCCTCGAGGGGGGTGCCCTTGAACGGGGGGGGCTCGCGGAGCGAGCCGGGAAGGGGAGGCGCAGCCTGGGCGTGGACCGGCGCATCGCTGCCGGCCAGCGTGAGCGCGCCCAGGGCGAGGGCCAGGACCGAGAGATAGCGGCGGATCTTCATCGACGCATCGTGAAGCGGGCGAGGCGCTCCAGCGGCTCCGCGACGCAGTCCTTGAGGATGGATTCGATCGAGTCGCTACCGGCGGCGATCTCCAGGCGATGCCCGAAGATCAGCCCGATGAGCGCGCTGATGTCGGCGGCGGTCACGAAGTCACGGCGGTTCGCGAGCGCGTGCACCTGGAGCGCCGGGATGGCCAGCACCAGCGAGCGCGTGGAGGCGCCCTGGAGCACGCGGGGGTCGGACCGGGTCTTGCCGGCGATGTCGACGAGGCACTCGCGGACCTCGGGCGCGACGTGCACGAAGTGCTCGATGGCGTGGCGCGAGTGGAGGAGCTCGGTGCGGGTGACGCGCGGGAGATCCTTGGGCGCGCCGGTGCGGATGGCCTTGTAGCTGGAGAGGATCTCGAGCTCGGCGGCGCGCGAGACGTGCGCCATCTTCACCTTGAACAAGAAGCGATCGAGCTGCGCGCTGGGCAGCGGGAAGGTGCCCGCGAGGTCGAGCGGGTTCTGCGTCGCGATGACGAAGAAGAACTCGTCGAGCTTGCGGGTGCGGTTGTCTACGGTGGTCTGCTTCTCGGCCATCGCCTCGAGCATCGCCGACTGCACCTTGGGCGAGGTGCGGTTGATCTCGTCGGCGAGCACGATGTGCGCGAAGATCGGGCCCGGCCGGAACGAGAACTTGTTGGTGTTGGGGTCGAAGATGGTGGTGCCAGTGACGTCCGAAGGGAGCAGATCGGGCGTGAACTGGATGCGCCGGAACGTGACGATGTTGTCGTGCGGGTTGTCGTCGATGATCGAGTCACCGAGCGCCTTGGCGAGCGTGGTCTTGCCCGAGCCGGGGTAGTCCTCGAGGAGGATGTGCCCGTCGGCGAGCATGGCGACGATGATGACCTCGATCACCTCGTCGCGACCGCGCACCGCAGCGCGGAGACGCGCGCGCAAGCGTTCGATGACTCCCCAGGCCCCGGCGAGGTCGGTGATGGCCGGCGCGAGCGTCTCCGTGACGTGCTCGCTCTGCTGAAAATCAACGACGTCCATGGGAGTCCTCTCGTGTCAGCGGGATGCAAAGAACGATGCAGGGTTGAGAATGCCGAGGAAGCGCCGGCCGGCCTTGGTGTGCGCCGCGAGGTCGCTGCCGAGCTTCGCCAGCGCGGGCATCCATGCGGTGCGCGCGAGCTCGGTGCGCGCCGCCACCGGGGTCTGCGGGTCGCGCAGGCTCGCCGCGACGTGCATCTGCGTGATCTCGCGGAACACCGGCGCCGCGGCGGAGGCACGCTCGGCGAAGGCCTCGCGGGTCTCACCGAACGAGCGGACGAGACCGACCTCGGCGAGCATGTCGAGCGCGGCGCGGTAGCCGACCCGCGGCAGGGCGCGGCTCGAGGCGACGGTCGGCGCGAACCGCCGCCAGATCTTCGCGGCGTAGAGCACGATCACGACCAGGAGCAGCAGCGAGCCGCCGGCGATGCCGGCGTCGCGGCCGTAGTGCTTGGGCGGCGGCTTGACGGGCTGCTCGGGATCGGGCGACTCGTCGCGCGCCATGTTGCCGAGGAGGCGCTGGAGATCCTCGTCCTGGGGCGTGGAGGGCGGATCGAGGTTTCGCTCGGCGGCGATGTCGAGGACGATCCAGCCGACGCCGTCGAGATAGAGCTCGGGCCACATGTGCGCGTCGCCGCCCTTGATGACCAGCGCCGAGCCGCCCTTGCGGGCATCCTCGTCGGCGCGATACCCAGCGACGACGCGTGAGGGGATACCCAGCGATCTCCAAAGCAGCGCGGCCGCGTGCGCGAAATGCACGCAATAGCCAATCTTCTTTCCGAAGAGGAACTCCGCGGTGGGATCGCCCTTCGCGGCGTAATGCACCTTCGTGGAGTAGGTGAGCTCGTGATCGAGGCTGGTCTTCACCGCGAGCGCCATGGCGAAGGGGTCCTTGCGCACCTTCTCGGGCAGCGCCTGGATCATCCGATTGGCGAGCTCGCCATACCGAGGATCCTGAGGGCCTAGCGTGTAATAGGTACGAAGATCGGGGGACCATTTCGGATCACCGGCGGGCCGTCCCAGGAGCTTCTGGTAGTCGATCTCCTGCGCCAGCGACTCGACCTTGTAGGCGCGGATGAAGCGCGAGGGGTTCGGGTTCTTGGCCGGCGCGAAGGAGATCGGCGCCTCGAGGCCGAAGGGATTCGCGTGCTCGGTGAGCAGCGCGACCGTCTGGTGCACGAGCATGCGGCCCTTGGGGGAGACCGGGTCGCGCACCGTCGTCTTCTCGGTGGGGAACGTCGAGACGCCGTCGTGATCGGCGTCGCCGCGGCCCGTCGCCACGAGGCGCGTGCCGTTCCACTGGCTGAGCGCCTCTTGACGGAAGTAGTACGACTGCGAGGGCGGTGAGTAGTCGTCCCCCAGGAGCACGACCGCGACGGGCTGCGGCGAGCCCCCGTTGCCAGGATCCTCGGTGAGGCGCGAGGGCGGAGGCGGCGGGCTGCCTCCCCCTCCTTCTTGCGCGCCGCCGTCGCTGGGTGAACCGGCGCCGCCGCCGTCGGGCTGCTGCGGGGTGCCGCCGCCGCCGCCGTCGCTCTTGTTCTCGTCGGGCTTGCCGCCGCCGCCGTCCTGTCCGGGCGGAGGAGGAGGCGGCTCCTCGCCTTGTTCGTCGGTCCGGCCCGCCTCGACCAGCGGCTGCGGCTTGGGCAGGCCCACCGCCTTGATCGTGAGGAGGCCGATCACCGCGAGCACCACGAGGACCACCAGCGACGAGACCGCGCGGCCGCTGCGCGTCTCGACGAGGAGCAGCGTCGCCAGGAGGAACGCCGCCACGAAGCCCGCGCCGAGGATGAGGCGCGCGGGATCGACGTCGTTGCGGAACGCCCAGTCGGCGAGCCACAGCGGGCGCGAGATCACGCCCTCGCGATGGGCGGCAAACACGCTCGTGACCGCGATGGCGACGAAGCCGAGCTCGAGCCCGACGAACGTCGGACGGCGCACCGCGGACGATCGCATCATCGCGCACACCGTCGCCGGGAGGATGGCGAAGCGCAGCACCTCGACCAGCGAGAGCGTGAGCGAGGGCCCGAGGATGGTGGGGACGATCTCCCAGGCCACGCAGGCCTTTCCGAAGCCCCACACCAGCAGCAAGGTCGCCAGCAGCGAACCGACGATCAGCGAGAGCTTGAAGCGCGATGCGGCGAGGCGCTGCCCGCCCACCACGCCCAGGGTTGCGCCGAGCATCGCCGACACCACCCCCGCGGTGCTGGTGAGGCCGAGCGCCAGGCTGAACGCCGCGAGCGACAGCGCGATCGCGCGCACCGCGTGCGGAAGGATCGCGAGGACGCGCTTCATCGCGGCTGCCCCGCCGCCCGAATCGCGGCGGGCGCGCGCGGCGCCTCGAGCGGACGGCTATCGGCGAGCCGCAGCTGCTCACCGGCCTGGTGGAAGCGCCCCGATCGACGATCCACGAGGAGCACACGCGCGCGTGTGCCGGCGAGCGCGCGCAGCACCTCGGTCGAAGAGGCGAGCGAGACGATCTCGGTCCCCTGGCTCTCCTCGGGCGCGACGGTGAGGCGGCGCATCCAGCTGGGCATTGCGCTGCGATCGATACCGTCGCAACAGACCAGGAACTCGACGTTTGGCGAGGCGCTGCCGGCCGCACGCTGGGCGGCCGCGCCCACCACGCGCGCCACCCACTCGCCGTTGCGCGCCGGGACGAACACCAGCACTCTTCCCGCGCGCGCATTGCGAGCCATGAAGGAGGCGAGGCCCGCGCCGGTCTGCTCGGGCGTCGCCGTGACCGACGAGGCGATGAGGCCGTGCGCGGCGTCGAGGCTCTTCGCGTCGACGCCGCTGCCGTCGACCCCGAAGACCCAGTCCTTGCCGAGCGCGCCCGACTCGAGCGCGAGGCGCGCAGCGCCCGCCGCGGCCTCGTCCCCTTCCCCGGCGACGAGGTACGCGACCGCCTTGGTGGCCACGCTCTGCGCGCGCTCCGGGACCTTGATGACGATCTGCCGGGTCTTGGCGAAGACGCGCCAGAGGATGAAGCGCACCGGATCACCGGGGCTGTAGCGCCGGAGGTCGCTGCGATCTCCCTCGGCCGCCGAGGTCGGGTTCGGATAGTCGTCGCCGTTCGACAGCGAGCGCACGACGTTCATCTTCGCCAGCGCCCCGACCGACGGCAGGCAGTGGACGGACCGCGACTCCTCGTAGAGCAGCGTGATCTTCGTGAGCCGGAAGGCATCGCTGACCTCGATGCGCCGGCGGACGCGGCTGTACGTGCCGCGCCGCTGCGGGGTGGCGGTCTCGTGGTGGCGGCCGTGCCGAGCCGGAGCCTCGACCAGCGCGCGCGGCTCGGACCACGTCCACTTCACGGAGACGAGCGGCACGTACCAGAGGCTCGAGAGCGAGAATTCGGTCCTGGTCGGCAGTCCGCATTCCAGACGGAGGCCCGGCTGCTCGTGGACCCCGCGCAGGCGTATCGCGAGGACGATGGCGGTGAGCGTGGTCGCGAAGAAGGCGAGCGCGGCGACCACCGCCGCGATGCCGGCGAGCGCGAAGAGCACGAGATCGACCTTGCGGATCCCGTAGGTGACGAACGCCAGCGAGGACCCGAGCGCGACGCCGATCCCCAGCGGCGTGAAGGGGAAGATCTCGGAGGCGCGGCGGAGGAGCTCCCAGGCACGACGGGCGAACGGCGGCGCCGTCATTTCCCGCAGCTCCACGCGTGCTTGGGCGGAGCGAAGGCCGGCGGCGGCACCTTCGACGTGTTGCGGAACGGGGCCTCGAGGCAGCGAATGCGCCGGAAGACGGTCGGCTCGTTGACCGCGCTCCCGCCGTCGTTGTTCACCGACTGGAACTCGTTGATGCCGCTCTCGATCTTGCCCGAGAAGTTGTCGGGGTTGTAGCGCCCGGGCTGACCGCACGCGACGTGATCCACCGTGTAGGTCTTCGCGCCGAAGACGAGGTTCGCCCCGGCGTCGATCGTGCCCTTGCCGGGCATCTTCACCGTGCTGTCGTGGACGCCGGGCGTGCAGGGCACGGGCTTGTCGTTGCCCTTCTGGCCGCTCCAGTAGTGCGAGGACATGTCGCCTTCGAGCGGGCCGGCGGCGTTGCCGTCGGCGGCGGGCGCGCTGCGGCGGATCGTGAGCTGGTAGTCGTACCAGGTGCCCTGACGCTCGTTGAAGAGGAGGGCCTGCCACGTGCCGGTGACCTTGTCGGGACACTCCGCGGGCGGGGGCAAGCGCGCGCGCTGCTCCTCGACCGTCGCCGAGGACCCGCGCGGGAGCAGCGAGACGCCGATGACCAGGAGTGCGGCGAGCGACAGCAATCGCCGCCGGCCTGCTCCTCTCGTTGACCGTGCCATGGCTCCGGACAGCACCAAGTTATCGAAGCGCCGTCAAGGGCGCCTGCGCTCGAAGTGCGTGGCCGTGCGCACCGTCGACTTGCTGGAGGCAGGTATTTCCCGTCATTCGGCGATCACCCCGCGGCGCTGCGTTCGCACAACGACCGCCGTGCACTTCCCATTCCTGTTCGCCCTGCAATCCTCGCGCGTGCGATCGCGGCGAGCAGCCTCGTGGTCACTTGCAGCGCGGGACCTTGCTGCTCTTCTTGGTCTCGGCGCCGCCTTCGTGGGCGGTCTCCTTCGTCTGCGCGGCACCCTCCTTCCAGCGCGCCTTCGCCTCGTCGGTGCCGCCCTCGACGAGGCCGGCGGTGGCCGAGCCGAACGTCTTCACGCCTTCGACGGCGGTCTTCGCGCCGGTCTTCGCCCCCTGCGCGCCGGTGCGCACGCCGACCTCCGCGTCGTCGACGGCGTCGTCACGGCAGGCGGGAGGGCTCGAGGCGCCCTTGGAGCGAGACCCGCAGCCGAGCGCTGCAGTGGCCACCAGCGTGATGACGAGGAGCGTGCGCATGCTCGATCCGTAGCATGCTCCTCGCTCGAAGACCGGTTGACGCAGCGCGCGTGGTCGCGGCTCAGACCGCTTTGCGCAGCGGGAGAGGCGCGGGCAGGACGCGGCAGGCGCCGTGGCCGGGGTAGGAGCGCTTGTTCGCGCCTGGGGCCGCGTAGCCGTTGATCAGCACGCGGCGCGGCTTGTTCGACAGGTTCGGCATGCTGCCGTGCACCGCGTAGGGACCGAAGAAGAGGACGTCACCCGCGCGGCCCGTGACGGGGACGGCGCGCGAGGCGTCGACGCTGTTCGACAGCAGCCGGCGCGAGGCGTCGACCGCGACGGCGTCGAGGGGGACGAACTCCAGCGGGCCGTTCTCCTCGGTCATGTCGTCGATCAGGAGAATCGTCTGCACGAACGAGCCGCGTCCGTTGACGTCGCGCCACGCGTCGCCGCCCTTGTCGCGATGCTGGATGTCCTGGTGCCAGGCGAACGCGACGCCATCGTTCGGCATCTTGTAGTGGGCCTGGCAGAGGAGCTGCTCGCAGTACGCCGTGCCGAGCAGATCGAGCGCCGGTTCGACCAGCCGCGGGTCCTCGCTCAGGCGGAGGAGCACGGGCTCCGCGCCGCCCGCCCAGACCACCCGCTGCACGACGACCACCCCCTCCGCAGACGTGCCGAGCGCGAAGAACGCGCCGTCGTGATCCCCGGTCCCTCGCAGGGTCTGCGCGGTGGCGTAGAGACGCTCGAGCGCGGTGCGCGCCGCGAGCACCTCGTGTTCGCGGAACATGGCGCGCTTCACGACGAACCCGGACTGGTGGAACGCGCGCGTCTCGTCGTTCGAAAGCTTCATGGCGCTCACGACGAAGGATAGCGGTTCGACGCTACCACCCGAAGTTTCTGGGGCCGTCGCAATCGAACGGTGTGTCAACCCGGGGCACGCATGATCGTGCGGTCATCCCTGGGCTCTGGCTCCTCCGGAGAATCGCACGCTTCACCGGATGGCGCGCTCGTTGCTAGTGTGTGTGCCATGAGTGACATTTCGCGCACGAGAATCGAGCTCCTCCTCGCCGGGATTGCCGTCAGTGCCGTCGCCTCGTTCGCCGGATGCGGGGGTGCGACGGACGACGGCGCGAGCTCGAGTAGCGGAACGAACGGCAGCAGCGGAACATCAGGAGGATCGAGCGGATCGAGCGGGACCAGCGGGACCAGCGGGAGACCGGAGTCATGCGCCAACGGCAAAGACCCGATCTGTAGCTGCAACCTGCCCGGCTCGACGAGCTCCACGAGCGACTATCGCGGCGCTCCCGTCGACGCCGACGCGGGCGACGCGGGCGACGCGGGCGCGGGCGACGGTGGCGTGTGGACCTGCGAGGAGGAGTGCAGCACCTATCACCCGAACTACAACGGAAAGCTCGAGAGCTGCACCTTCGCGCCGCAGTCAGCGCCATCGCAGGTGATTTGCAATTACTACGTCAATTGCGTCGGTCGCCGGCCGGCGGGCTTCGAAGAGACCGTCCTCGAGTCCGCCGCGGCGCGCGCGCTGCTCGCCGCCACCGCGGAGCTCGAGGAAGCATCGATCGATGCCTTTCTCAGGCTCGCACGCGAGCTCGCGCACCACCGGGCGCCGTCCGCGCTCGTCGCACGCGCACGCGAGGCCGCCCAGGACGAACGCCGGCACGCGCGCGCCATGCGCCTGCTCGCCGCCAGGTTCGGGGCCGAAGCGGGCGGTCCCAAGCCGCGCATGCGCCCCCGTCGCGTGCCGCGTCTCGCCGACGTCCTCGTCGAGAATGCGGTCGAGGGATGTGTCCGCGAGACGTTCGGCGCGGTCATGGCGCACGTGCAGGCGCGGCGCGCCACCGATCCCGCGGTGGGCCACACGATGGCTCGGATCGCCGTCGATGAATCGCGTCACGCGTCGCTCGCGTGGGCGGTCCACGCCTGGGGGCTCGGGCGCGTGTCCGCCCACCAGCAACGCCGGATCGACGAGGCCCGCCGCGGCGCCGTGCGAGGCCTCGTCGACGAGATCGAGCGCGGTCCGCGCGAGGTCGCCGAGCCGGAGCTGGGGCTCGTGGGGGCGATCGAGGCGCGAGCTCTCGCGGCATCCCTCGAGGCGAGCCTGTGGGCCGAGCCGACGACGGCTACCCTGAACGCCAACCCACGAAGCCGACCAGGAAGTACGCCGCGATCACCACGAGCGGGAGCGCCGCGAGCACCATCGACCACGACGTCCGCGCCGCGGTGGGGAGCGGCTTCGGCCAGTCGCGGCGCGTGAAGGCCAGCCCCAGCTTGCCGTCGTCATCGAGCTCGAGGTTGAGCACGACGCCTGCGCAGAGATAGATGGTCGGCGAGAGCATCAGGTTGCCTAGCCAGCGGTGCGTGTACGCGCCGTCACGCAGAAGGAGATAGCCGTCGTAGAACCAGCTCGACGAGAAGAGCGTCACCGCCAGCGCGACCACGAGCTCGCGCAGCGGTCGCTGCCCGCGGATCACCTTCGCGGCGGTCCCCACCGACCACCACGCCGTCGCCACGGTGAGCGCCGACATGCCGCCGCCGGAGACGACGTCCCAGGTCTCGTCATCGGTGAAGCGCCCCGCGAACGTCACGAACAGGAGGCCCGGGCCGAACAGCGCGACCTTCCAGGGCACGCGCAGGAACGCGAGCACCTCCGCGCCGCGCGGCCAGACGCTCCGCCCCGCGAGCGCCCCCGCGATCGCACAAAACGTGATCCAGGCCGCGAGGTACCCCACCAGGAACGGCGTCATCCCGACCAGCGTGCGCCGCCGCACCTCGGCCTGCCACGGATCGTTTGGCGAGCGGTCGAATCCTGGGGTGAGCGGTCGCCCCCTTCCCCCCGCGCTGCAGGCTAACATCGAGCCTGCATGACGAGAGCGAAGCGCACGCTGACCCGGGCCAAGAAGGCGCCGGGCGACAAGAACAACCGGGTTCGCGACGAGCTCCTCGACGCCTTCGACGAGGAGCTGGAGATGGAGGTCGACGACAAGCGCCTCGCGCGCCTCGTCGGCAAGATCGCCGAGCCCACCGACACCCAGGACGTCGACCGTCGTACCTACTTCACCGAGCTGTTCCGCCTGCAGGGCGAGCTCGTGAAGCTGCAGGACTGGGTGCAGGCCAAGAAGCTGAAGGTGGTCGTCCTGTTCGAGGGCCGCGACGCCGCGGGCAAGGGCGGGGTCATCAAGCGCATCACGCAGCGGCTCAACCCGCGCGTCTGTCGCGTGGCGGCGCTCCCCGCGCCGAACGAGCGCGAGACGACGCAGTGGTACTTCCAGCGCTACGTCGCGCACCTCCCGGCGGCCGGCGAGATCGTCCTGTTCGACCGCAGCTGGTACAGCCGCGCCGGCGTCGAGCGCGTGATGGGCTTCTGCACGCCAGCGGAGGTCGAGGAGTTCTATCGCTCGGTGCCCGACTTCGAACGGATGCTGGTGCGCTCCGGCATCATCCTCATCAAGTACTGGTTCTCGATCACCGACGACGAGCAGCACCTCCGCTTCCGGATGCGCATCCACGATCCGCTGAAGCAGTGGAAGCTGAGCCCGATGGACCTCGAGTCACGCCGCCGCTGGGAGCAGTACACGAAGGCCAAGGACGTGATGCTCGAGCGCACCCATATCCCCGAGGCGCGCTGGTGGGTCGTGGAGGCGGTCGACAAGAAACGAGCGCGCCTCAACTGCATTCATCACCTGCTCCAGCAGATTCCCTATCGCAAGATCCCTCACCCGAAGATCCGGCTACCGAAGCGGGTACACAATCCCGATTACTCGCGGGGGCCGGTCCCCAAGAAGATGTACGTGCCGGACGTCTACTGACGTCGTCGAATCACCCGCGGCGCGCGCGGTCGAGCATGGCGCGGAGCAGGACGTTGCAGCCGGCCTCGAGGTGCTCGGGCTTCGCGTCCTCGATCTCGTTGTGGCTGATGCCGTCCTTGCAGGGCACGAAGATCATGCCCGCGGGCGCGAGGCGCGCCATGTACACGGCGTCGTGACCGGCGCCCGAGACCGCGTTCATGTAGGAGTAGCCGAGGTCCTTCGCGCCGCCCTCGACCGCGTCGACGCAGCCCTTCTCGAAGGGGCAGGGCGGGAAGTACGAGACCTGCTCGATGGTGATGGCGAGGCCCGACTCGGCCGCGGTCTTCTCCACGAACGCGCGGATCTCGCGGTCCATCGTATCGAG